>JBMYOA010000001.1:0-46121 GCA_049598825.1 Opitutales bacterium
TTTCATTACCAGGTTCCTTCAACCAACATAAGACGACATGATAAAGTCTCTCTTTGGGAACACCCTGCTTTAATTGAGACTGATCATTAAAGTCTAAAGAAACTGCTGAACATCCGGAAAAGGCTAACAACAAAATAAGAATAAGAAAATTATATGGCATAGATTTATTTGATTTTCGATGGTGCGAATGCGGGTAACCGAACCCTACTCAAGTTTGATAGGCTCTCATATTACTGATAACCGCATGGTGTTTTGTAAGCTGAATTTTTTAAAAGTCGATTACACATAGCAAGTCCATATGTCCTTTATGTTTGCTTTTAAGGAAGCATAGATAGATTAGAAGATTATGTCTTTTGAAGATATTATCCCTCTCGACGCACTTTTTGGCAAACAAGCCAAACCCATGTATGGAGAGAACTCTTCTTCAAAAAATGGTAAAAAGAAGAAAGTCGACCGGGAAGCCATGCAATCTGCGATCATGCGCATTCCAAGAATGGATGTGAGAGTCGCCCGCGATCTGATAGATATTGGGGTGAAGGAAATTTATGAATTACAGGGAAGGTCTGCTGAAAGCTTAATGGATGAAATAAAACAGGTGCGACCTGAGACTCCAGACTATCGTCTCGCTTACCTACGAATGGGGATTTACTTTGCTGAAAATGATCCACCTGAAGCAAACAAACTCCATCCGAGTGTTTGGCAGGATTAATTAAAAGTATTTAGCTTTCCCCGCGGTCCAGTCGCTGGCGGGCACGCTTGGTCTGCCAAACCATAAAGAGTCCATACCCGAAAAAAAGAGCACCATTAATCATGATCAGGGGCATTTGATTGTTCTTCACACCGACTCCAAACAAGGTGCCTCCCACAATTGCAAACATCCAACCAAAATAGGAACGAAACTTAATAACACGGCGAAAGTGGGTGACTTTTTTCGCCATTTGTTCAGGTGATGGTTTAGGTCGTGCCATGTAAGGGATTAATTCTCTTCTGACCCTTCATCTTCAGATTGCTTCATCAATTGCTTAATTGTGGCCAGGCGATCATTTTCCCGGTGAAGATCGGTCAGGAGCATCGACGCCCTCTTCGTTAGATGCTGAACTTCAAGCATTGCCTGTTTGCGCAGGGTATGCCTGCAAAGAGTAAATGCCGCGAGATCAACAAACGCATCATCATCCTCTAATGGATTTAAGAATTCGAGCATTTCGTCGGTCACTTCACCGCCAAGAAGTTTATTTTGTTCCAATGCGACCTCAATTTGCTTGCGAACTTCATGCGATGAGTCGTCTCGAATGGAATTCATCTCCTCGGTTTCTATGACTCGATATGGTAACTCCTGTGAAATTCCTCTTATTTTCACCCGCTTGATTCCCTGCAATAATACAAAGGAAGTACCATCATCATGCTGTTTGGAAACGCGAATGAGGCCGGCCGTAGCAACCCCGAATGGATGTTCGAGATGTACCTCATCCTCCGCTACATTTTCACGCTCGCAAACAATTCCAAAAATACGGGTGGTGTTTAAAACTTCATCCAACATCTGACGGTATCTTTCCTCAAAGATCCGCAATGGCATCATAGCCTTGGGAAAGAGAACCACACCACGGAGTGTCATGACGGGAAGCTCTTTAGGAATCTCGATGGAAGAAGTCATTAATCAAACCAATCTGTGGGAAAGAGATAAAAGGTCAAACCGTAGATTTAATAAACTGTTGCTACAGGAAGAGTCCGGCAACAGTTGCGGACAGCAAACTCGCCAAGGTTCCACCAATTAGAGCTCTCATACCAAGGCTGGCCAGTTCTGATCTGCGCTCGGGCGCTAAAGCTCCAATCCCACCAATTTGAATACCAATTGACATAAAATTGGCAAAACCACAGAGGGCGAAAGTTGCTAAATATACAGATCTTGTACTCAAACCTTCTGATTGAAGTGTGGCCAAGTCAGCAAACGCAAAAAATTCGGTAGCAAAGAGTTTCGTACCAATCAATTGACCGACCTCAAGGATTTCACCCGACGAAATACCAATAAGCCAGGCAATCGGAGCAAAAAGAAATCCGAAAATAGCTTGCAAACTAAGTTCTTCAAATCGGCCATTGGTGGTCATGGAAAGCCATTGATTGATATCTTTTCCATCTCCAAAAGAAAGTAATCCCAAGTAAGAAAGCATGTAATTGAGCAAAAGAATCAAGGCGTAGAAGGATATTAACATCGCGGCCACATTGAGAGCCAAACTCAACCCTTGAGTCGTTCCGTTAGCAAGGGCGTCAATGGGATTCCTGCCAATTTCTTCACGATTGATACTTAGTTTATGATCAACCTCATTTGTCTCAGGAATTAAAATCTTAGCAAAAAGCAAAGCCGCAGGAGCATTCATCGCAGAAGCACAAAGTAAAAACTTCCCAAAGAGAATTCGTGAGGATTCGTCTGTCCCTCCAAGCATGCCCATATAAATGGCAAATACAGAGCCAGCTATCGTAGCCATTCCTCCAACCATCAATGCGAGAATTTCGGATCGGGTCATTTTGGCAATGTAAGGTTTCACAATCAAAGGTGCTTCCGTCTGTCCAACAAAAATATTTGCCGCAGCAGCTAAGCTCTCTGCACCCGACAAACGCATAACCCGACTCATCAACCAGGCCATGCCTCTCACCACAAATTGAAGCACACCAAAATAATAAAGCAGGGATGATAACGCCGAGAAGAAGAGAATGCTGGGCAGAGCCATAAAGGCAAAGACGAAGCCCTGACCAGAAAAAAGCTCGTTCATTTTCTCAAAGTTCGCGAGAGGTCCAAAAACAAAGGACGAAGCATCAACCGATACTTTCAAGGCAATAGCAAAAAGATGAGCGACATACCCAAACAGGTTTTCTACCCACACAATTTTGAGAACTCCAAAGGCTATTACCAGTTGGAGGAAGAGTCCTCCGAGGACTACCCTCCGATTGATACGATTCCGATTTGAGCTCATTGCATATGCCAACCCCAAAAGCCCAACAATACCAATTACAGCACGCAATATTGGGTAAGTCGATTCGGTCGAGGCTAATGCATTCATTTACAAATCATGATGTTAGGTTGGATAGACAAGAGGGGTCAATCTTTGGTTTTTAAATATCAGTGCTTATTCAGTCGATGATCTTGAAAAGTTTACAATATCCTGCTTGCCCTCTTAACAGTGAAAACCAATATTTTGGGAATGATCCGTTTATTCATTACTTTATCGATTTTTTTCTTTCTTAGCAGTTGCGGCGTACCGTTGATACCTGGAATTTAGTTTTTCCAATGTCGTCCCTACACCTCCGCCTTTCCTGCTAATCAGATCTTATGAATATGACTGAAAACCTGAAAGGAAAAAATGTTTTGTTGACTGGAGGTGGTTCAGGAATGGGAAAAGCCACTGCCCTCGCCCTCGCCAAGAATGGAGCAAATGTGGCTATTGCCGGGAGGAATAAGGAGAACCTGGCTTCAACTGTTTCTCTTGCTCAGGCGACAGAAAAGATATCGGCCAAAGAGGCTGATGTCACTGACCGTTACTCTTTAGAAGACCTCTTCCAATGGTTTGATGTCGAATTTGGCACCCTTGATTATCTTGTGCACGCAGCAGGTATTAATGTAGCGATGAGGTCGATGGAGGAACTTTCTCCCGATGATTGGGATAGACTCATTCAAATTAATCTTACAGGTAGTTATAATGTTCTTCGACTGACATTGAACAGGATGAGACCCCAAAAAAAAGGTCTGATCGTCTTAATCAATTCAGTTGCCGGAAAAAGATCGGTTCCTCTCGCTGGAATTGGGTACAATGCTTCCAAATTCGGAATGAGCGGTTTGGGCATAGGCGTCGCAGAAGAAGAAAGAAATAATGGAATTCGAATCAGTAATCTTTATCCCGGAGAGGTGAATACCCCCATTTTAGAAAACCGTAAGGAGCCTCCCGGGGAAGAACATCGACAAAGTATTCTGCAAGCGGAGGATGTCGCCTCTGTAATTCTTCACTTATGTCAACTCCCTGAAAGAGTCCATATCCCAGAATTGGTTATTAAACCGACCTTACAATCTTTCGTTTGAGGAGCGGCTTGGGTCTGAGATAATAAAGGAATCTAAATTTGGAGTTTTTCGATAATCGAAGAGACTGCTTTTTCAACATTTTCTCGATGTCCAAAAGCACTCAGTCTGAAAAAGCCTTCACCCGCAGGTCCAAAACCTGATCCAGGAGTACCCACCACATGGCATTCATTCAGAAGCTTATCAAAAAAGTCCCACGAAGAAAGCCCTCCTGGAGTCTTTAACCATACATAAGGGGCATTCCCCCCTCCATAAGTGGTGATTCCAAGTGACTGCAATCCTTCATTTATGATCCGGGCATTCTCTAAGTAGAACGCAACCTGAGCATCCGTTTGACTGCGACCTTCCGGACTCAGAGCAGCTACACCACCAGCTTGGACAATGTTGGCGGCACCGTTGAAGAATGTGTTTTGACGACGAGTCCACAGTGCATGTAATTTCCCAGCCTCGGAATCTTCCGTCCTGCATGCTCTGGGCACAATTGTCCATGCTAACCTCACCCCGGTGAATCCTGCAGTTTTAGAAAAACTGTTAAATTCAATTGCACAGGTTTCCGCTCCTTCCACTTCATAAATCGAACGAGGGAGTGAAGGATCAGTGATAAAGGATGCATAGGCTGAATCATAGAAAATGATGGCCTTGTGCTGGTTCGCGTAATCCACGAAACCCTTTAGCTGTTCCTTCGTGGCGACTGCTCCGGTAGGGTTGTTTGGGCTGCAAATATAAATGAGATCCACCTTACGGTCAGGCAGTTCTGGGAAAAAGCCATTCTCTTCAGTGCAAGGCATATAAACCAAACCTTCATACCCTGAATCAGTCGCTTGGCCGGTGCGGCCGAAAATCACATTACTATCGACATAAACAGGATATGCGGGGTCCTGAACCGCAACCACGCAATCATCAGAAAATATGCTTTGGATATTAGCCGAGTCAGATTTCGCTCCATCGCTGACAAAGAACTCAGAGGGATCCAATGAAAGCCCTCTCTCCGCATAAAGATCAGCTAGCCCTTCCCTTAAGGGAGTGATTCCCTCTGAGGGACCATAACCGGAGTATGAATCGGCTTTACCGAGAGCATCGACCCCCGCGTGCAATCCATCCAGGACAGCAGGGACAATGGGTTCAGTGGTATCTCCAATTCCGAGACGCAATACTTGAGCTCCCGAATTCTCTTCGAGAAAAGCGTTGGTGCGGCGGGCAATCTCCGGAAAAAGATAGCCTGCTGCCAATTTATCGTAATTTTTATTTATTCTGGCCATAAGGAAATTAAACTTTTCAGAATGCCTTCTCCTCTAAATTTGGCAACGTGGAATCCTCAAAAATCATTCCCCGGATTGCAAAAGAAGACCATGGCGGCGCGCCGCCTGAAAAGAAATGAAGAAAGCAATTAATCCAAATATAAGATATAAAATATTTAGGGTAAATCCTTTCACCATCAGTCCTGTCTCGAAATTACCATCAACCAATAAAGCACGCATGCCCTCGAACACATAGGTTGTTGGAATAAAGACGGCAATGGATTGCATCCACTCTGGAAGCGTGGACAGTGGGTAATAGATGCACGAAAACGGTGCAATCAGAAAGGGTAAGACCCATGTTAAACTTTCGGCACCCAATCCATACCTGATCAGAATTCCTGTGACAAATTGCGAAATTGCCCACCCCGTAAGTACCAAATTCAGAAAAAACCCGAGCAGGGGGAGACCCATATCAAAAACGGACACTCCGAAAAAAGGGATAGCCAGCAAAGCCGCGGGTAACATTCCGATGAGAGTGCGCATCATTGAGATAGTTGCGAGGGCAGCAATCAGCTCGCGTGGTCGGAGAGGAGACACAAATAAATTACCAAGATTACGGGACCATAATTCTTCCAAAAAAGAAAGGGTGTAACTAATATGAGACCGGAACAGGCAATCCCAGACCAAGACCACTGAGATCAGTATCCCCCCTGCGGTGAGTTCAGGACTGGAACTTGAAAAGTGCTGGGAAACAAATCCCCAGATAATCATCTGCATAGTGGGCCAGTATGCGATTTCAATTATTCTGGGCCATGAGCTTCTTAGCAAATAGAGGTAGCGTAAAACCAAGGCGGCAATTCTTCCAAATGAACTCGCTGATTGCATCTAACCCTGCCCTTCTCTCGATAAATCCAGAAATACCTGCTCCAGGTTTTCTCGGTTGTGTTTATTGAGTAACTCCTGGGGAGATCCCCTCTCGATTAATTTACCTTTTTTCATCAAGAGAACTTCGTCACAGAGTAATTCAACTTCACGCATATCATGGCTAGCGAATAAAATCGTCGCCCCTAGAGAATCCCTGTAGTTTTTCAAAAAATCTCTTATCCAAGATGTGGTATCCGGGTCAAGGCTGGCGGTTGGTTCATCCAGAAGTAAAAACTCAGGCCGGTTAATCAAAGATTTAGCCAGGGACACCCTTGTTTTTTGACCCGAAGAAAGTTTTCGTACCCTTCGATCAAGCAGTTCCTGTAAGCGAAACTCTTCGCATACCTGATCGATACGCTCTTTTGGTTTTTTTACCCCGTACAGTTTTGCATATACAGTAAGGTTTTCCCTGACCGTTAAACGTTGCGGAAGATCGACATAGGGTGAGGAGAAGTTCATTCTGCCCAACACGGAGTAGCGATTCCGGATGAAATCCTGATCGAATAGCCGAATGCCTCCAGAAGTTGGTTCAAGCAGACCAAGAAGCATAGAAAGGGTGGTTGTCTTACCAGCACCATTACCACCTAAAAGAGCAGATATAGTACCCCCTTCCAATCCGAAGGACAGATCATCAACTGCCAAGACAGAGGAGAACTTCTTCGTTAGGTTTTCAGTCTGTAAAATCATGTTCAAACGGACTGGAGGAAAAAGATAAAAATAAGGAGGCTCAAGGCGAATTGATATAAAATCTTAAAATTAAAAGATTAATCAATGGTCAGTTCCATCAGAGACTCCCGGGCTAATGTAGTGGCGTCAAGATCGGTTCCTGCATCAAACAATTTATCCCTCGAAAGAACTCGAGTACGCACGATGACTTTTGAAAATGGATAAGGCACCACGAACTTATCCCAGGAATTGAAACGAAAGCATTTGGAATACTCGAAGGACAAAAGAAGAATTGGTTTTTTGGTTATTCTAGCCAGCGCAATCGCACCCGTTTTCGCATCATACATCGGTCCTCTTGATCCATCAGGCGTTATCCCAACATCATTTCCGGATTTAACAACCTTAACGAGTTCACGAACAGCTTGGGAACCACGCCGGTTTTGGGATCCTCGTATTGGTCGGATGCCTGCCCATCCATAAAAGGTTTCCAACCAAGCCCCATCACGACTGGCACTAATTAAGCCAAAGCATTGCTTCTGTTTACGGAAACGATGATGCCACTCCCCTGCTAAAAACAACCGGTTGTGCCAAAGAAAAATAACCAATGCCTGTGACTGCTTGTTAAGTTCCGACCTGCCATTTTGTTCTTTGTAATCTAACCTGATTGAGATTGTCCACAATCGGTAAATTATTCCCAAGGGGGAAAGCAGTAAACGAATTAAAAAGCTTTGTCGGAAGGGAATAAAACCCTTTCCAGTTGAGCGTTTTGACATTCGTTGCTTAAAAATCGAAGTTCAACCCGAGCTCAGCAACATGCGAGGGCACCTCGTCTTCATGAAGATAACGGTATCCAAATCGTAATGCGATAAGATCTGTGACATTCCAGGCTAACCCAAGAGAACCGGTGGCGAAAAAACCATGATCTTTCCTTTTACGAGGATCTTCTATTAACGATAAGTAGTAGCCAAGTCCAACACCCATGTATGCATCGAGGGAACTGGCAATCGGAGTTCTTAGCCCAAGATCCAAATATCCCGCCACGGTTTGACTGTGCCCGGAGATCGGGTTGATCGGGTTGGGACCCCCAATCACTTCGTAGGAGTCATCATCCAACGAATGCCTTTTGTAGGATACTCCTACACCTACACGAAATGGATTCTTCTCTAGACCACCCGCGATATTCACAGATACACCTGGATCATATTTACGATGCCTGGATTTATGAACCGAAGGGTCACCTTCGTGAGTTTTAAAAGGGATTGAAAACCCTGGGGAAATTACAAGGTAACCGCCTAAACTTTCGCGAGAGGCTTGTTCAGGATCAAACAAAGAGGCTACTTTACCCTCCTTAGAGTATTTGCCAGGGGCATCTACACTAAATGCTAGTTGATTAGTTTGAGAACGGACCGGTTGTTGCTGCTCTTGAAGTTCTTGTGGTACTGATTGAGGGGCAACTGGACGGGGAGTTGGCGACGGCGTAAAAGATGCAGGAGTGGAATAATTGCTTTCGTAAGTCCTTTGCTGGTAGACAGGTTTTTGGGGGGAGTTGCTTAATTCAAATGGGGTCGAATGTTTACCTTGGGAGGATAAACCATAGAAGATTTGATCGAATCGTTGTTGGAGGGTGTGCAACCTGCTGGAATAATTATTCAGCTCACTTTTGAGGCCATGAATTCTCTGCTGTTGATAAAAACTTCGGTCATCTACTTTTTCAAAATAATCGCTGACCGGTTTTTCCTCAGCTAAAAAGGAACCGCGAGAATCAGATGAGTATTGTCCCCACATCATGAGGGGAGATGTCATCCAAACGAAGGCAAGAATTGTTTGAAGGAATCGCATATCAACTAATCATTTATCAGATATTTACTAAGCGAATGGCAACCCTAAAGAATGAATTATTCATTGCGTCTGGACGCCCTACCCTTTGCAAGACTCCGTGTAAAATAAGGAACGAGAAGATGGTAAGCTATGAAATAAATAATATTGACCACAAATCCTCCCTTTAATGCCATGCGCAATCCTTCTTCCTGCCGATATGCTCTCCGGTAAGCTCCCAGGTTGGCAGCTTGTATTTCATCCTGAGATAAGGGTAATCTCGCATCGTACATTTGAGGTTTTAAATTTCTGTCCTTCGCATAATCTGGGATATCAGGTTCTACATTCTTAATTATGTCCATGTATGGCCTTTTGGGCATTCCCATCAAAGGACCAACTTTAATTTCCCGATAAAATGTGAGCTGGATAATGATAGCCGTAATGATTAACAAGCCCTGCGAAACCAGCCATGCTTTCGTTTTAAATTTCATTTTGTGTTAATAAATCCAAATCTCACCGAGAGTACAAACCTAAGGTTTACAACTTTTATCGAATTCGAATTCAGAGTTGCCATGTAATCACAGAATTGCCTACATGGATTTGGTGTGAAAATAATTCTGGTTTTGGGAATACTGGTGTGTACCTTACCTCTTTGGGGTAATGCTCAACACATTGTGCAAAAAAATGAAACACTTGGCGGAATAGCTAAGCGTTATGGAGTTTCCGTATCCGCACTTCAGGCGATTAATGGCATTTCCAATCCTAATCTTCTGTTTGTAGGTAAGAAGCTAAAAATTCCCGACGGGAAACTTCAAAAAATCCCCTACACTATTCGCAAAGGAGATAGTTTGGGCTCAATCGCTAAGAGATTTGGGGTTAAGCAATCCACCCTGATAGAATTTAATCAAATAAAAAGTCCTAATCTCATCAGGATTGGTCAGAAATTGGTGATACCGTTGCAGGGAGGAAGCACTACAGCACCTTCCCTACTAAGTAGCAGTACAATAAGTGCTCTCAACAAGATCAGTCCTCGCCTTGGACGATGGAAGCGAATTGTCATTCATCATTCCGCTACTCCTGTTGATGATGCAATGAATATGCACCGTGTCCACAAAGCACGGGGGATGAAAAACGGTCTCGCCTATCATTTTGTAATTTCAAATGGTTCCAGGAAAGCATACGACGGTGAGGTCTTCATTGGAGACAGATGGAAAGGGCAATTGGACGGAGGGCATATGAAAAAACTATCTGACAATAAGACAAGTATTGGAATTTGCCTCATCGGAAACTTTGAACTGAGGTCACCAACGAGCAAACAAATGAAAAGCTTAGAGGGACTATGCGAGTACCTAATGAAAAGGTGTCGCCTGAGCCCCAACCAAGTTACCACCCACAAAGTCCTTCACCCAAACCACACGGTTTGTCCGGGAAAATATTTTTCTTTGGCCAGCCTGAAGAAGCGTATTAGCTAATTGAACTTTCGATTCTCTGCTTATCGCGAGCCAAGAGAACTTTTCCAAATCTTGATTTAGAATTCCTCGATAAAGCTTCGGCATACTCTTCAATCGAGTAAACGGAATCAATCGGATAGGAAACTTCCTTCATCGCAAGGGGTTGCAAGACTTCCTCAAGTGAATTCCTCAATTGTGCTGGAGACTGACGGGATTTCCATCGGTCCAACCAAAATCCGACAAAACGAACATCATCAAAAATTAAATTTCTGGTCGGAAATCGAACGGGAGCTGAATCCATTGCACCGAAAGTTACATGAACCCCTCCCTGTCTGACGCACCTTGCCAGCCTAACTGCACTTCTCCCTCCAACAGAATTCAGTGCCATCAAGCACCCTTTCTTTTCAGTAAAATCCAAAACTTTGCTTGGAACATCTTCATCATCAATCCAGACCTGCTCTCCACCAAAATTTTTAAGATCCGCAACTCTTTCCTCGTTTCTTACTAGATTAATACAAGTAACTCCCATTCGCTTCGCAAATTGCAGCACAGCCAGACCCACCGCGGAATTTCCTGCATTTTGAATGATAAAATCCCCTTCCCTCAAATACTCGAAATCATTAAGCAAACGCCAAGCGGTCATTGGGTTTAAAAGGCTTACAGCAAGTTGGTTATAAGGAACAAGTGCAGGCAGAAGGATCAAATCATCGACATCAGCCTCACAAAATTCCTGCCACGCTCCAACCTGGTCAGGAACCGCAACCACCTTATTGAGCACTTCCTCCTTAACCTGACTACCTACTTCAACAACCTTACCCACACCTTCTCGCCCACCTACGCAAGGCAATGATCTTAGCTTTCCATAACTACCCTGAATCAATCCATAATCGGACGGATGAATTGTGGAAGCTTGAATTTCAATACGCACCTCACGCGGTCCCAACTCTCCAAGAGTTAATTCCTCCAGTTTCAGTACTTCCTTGGGTTTACCATGCTGGTGATATCTGACCGCCTGATTAAGTTCGCTCATTTTCGTTCCAACCACCCCATGGTTTTCATCCACAATGCTGCTCGAGAGGGCCAATCAGACACTGGATTGCCATTCCTCCTCATCCCATAACCATGTCCGCCGTAGGGATAAATGTGAAGTTCATTGCCTTCGACGCCGGCTTTTTCCAACGCGAGATAAGCAAGAACACTGCCCTCACCCGGAACATGATCATCACCAGTATGAACAAAAAAACAGGGTGCGGTTTCCGGTGTAATCTTAATCTCAGGAAACAATGCATCTCTTTTTTTACGATCCACCAAATAGGCGGGATAGACTAATATCCCAAAATCGGGACGGCAGGAGAATTGGTCCGCAGCGTCAATTAAGGAATAGCTTCTTTCCTCAAAAGAAGTCAGCCCCATCATGGTAAGATTACCACCGGCAGAGAAGCCTAAAACCCCAACTTTCCCCGGGTCTATGTTCCAATCCTTGGCATTTTGTCGGACTAAGCCCAAAGTTCTCTGAAGATCCTGTAACGGAGCCTCATGAGGAGGGCGATTCTTTCGACGAGGCACCCTGTATTTCAAAAGGACTGCCGAAACCCCTAATTCATTCAGCCACTCACATACCTGGGTTCCTTCATGTTCATAAGCTAAAATATTGTACCCACCTCCAGGACAAACAATCACGACCGTTCCATTAGAATGGGCTGGATCAGCTCTGTACAAAGTAAGCATTGGCTCGGACACATTCGCTATACGTAAAACATCGTTACTATTAGGCTTAGGCTTTCGATGCTCTTCTGGCCCAACGCTTCCCTTTACTTCACCGGGTGGGACGCCTGGCCACAGTTTCAAATTCTCATTTTCAGCAAAATTTGGGTATCCCCACAGTAGTGGCAGTAGCAGAAAATATTTTGGATTTAACATGCCTCGGATGTTTACATTTGTTCCGACAAAGGAAAGAAAAAAGATATAGAATTTTTTCTTTGTGATTTAGGGAGCGAATGGCTTTGATAAGAATTATGAAAAATAGTTTCTTGATCGTAATTTTTGGAATCCTCGGTGGACACCTGATTGCCAATGAAGATTTATTCGAAGCGATCATTCAAGTTGGCCCCAAAGGCTCCGGGAACGAAAAACTTGTCAAAAACTGGCCATTAGTCAAAAAAATGAGCTCCTCTGACATACCTCATCTCTTTAAGGTTATGAATCAGGCAAACGATTTGGGTGATAATTGGGCAAGAGCTGCCATATACGAAATTTTAGAAAATGCAGGAAAACAATCTCTTCCCAAAGATGAAACGATTGCTTTCATTAAAGACCAAAGTAATCAAGGCAGTTCCCGTCGGGCTGCCTTTGATTTTCTGAATTCTATTTCTCCCCAGGTTGCTCAATCCCTGCTATCAACCTTCATCGATGACCCTGAACCGAGCCTACGCAGGGAAGGAGTTGCACTTTTACTTACTCAAGCCGAAAACCTGGATAAGAAAGAACAGGCCATGGAAGCCTATGAGTATGCGTTAAGTAAAGCCCGCGATGTAGACCAAATCGAAACTGCATGCAAATCTCTCGAAGAACTCGGGAAGCAAATTAATATTACCGAGAGGATGGGTTTCGTAACTGAATGGCAGGTCATTGGACCGTTTGATAATTTATCCAGAAATGGATTCAGCAAAGTTTATTCCCCAGAACACGGAACAAATTTGCTTAACAAAAGCCATACTGGAAAGGATGGCCCCGTTCAGTGGCAGACTTTTTCAACAAGTGATAGACTTGGACTGCTGGACCTTAATCAACCCTTTGGACATATTAAGGAAGTTCTCTGCTATGCATATTCGGAATTCGATTCCTCCACAGATCAAAGGGTACACTTTCGTATAGGATCCAAAAACGCATGGAAGTTATGGGTAAACCAAGAGCTAGTTTTTGCCCGTGACGAATATCATCGAGGTGCAACCCGCGTTGACCAATTCATCCTCGAAGGCAACCTCAAGAAAGGGAAAAATGAAATTTTGGTCAAGGTGTGCCAAAATGAGCAAACGGAAAGTTGGACGAAGCAATGGGAATTCTGCTTTAGAATCACCGACTTAAGCGGAACAACAATCAAACCCGTTAATTAAAATGAAATTATATCTTTCCCTACTGATTATTACCCTTTCACCTTCACTTGCCTTTGCTGATTGGCTGGGGTTTCGCGGTACTCATGGAAACGGTTTAATTCATGGAGATGTTTCACCTGATCTATCGCTGAGTGCTGAAACTTCCTGGAATGTTTCGCTTCCCGGAAGAGGATTATCCAGTCCTGTCTTGGTAGGTAACCTGGTTTTCCTGACTGCTTCAAGCGGACCTCAGCAGACCAACCTGCATGTTCTCGCGTTTAATACTCAAAACGGAGAGAAGGCTTGGGAAAGGATCTTCAAAGCAACAGGGCGAACTATCTGCCACAAAAAAACATGCGTGGCTGCTTCCACAATAGTAAGTGATGGCAACCTGGTAGTGGCACAATTTTCTTCCAATGATGTTTTCTGTTTGGATATGAGAGGGAATCTCATGTGGTTACGAGGACTCACCTACGACTATCCCAACATCGCCAATGGTCTGGGCATGTCGTCCTCCCCCTTGATCGCCAATGGTGTATTGGTTGCACAAGTAGAAAATGACGCTGATTCCTTTACCTTTGGATTAAATCTCAAAAATGGCACAACTTTATGGAAAAAAGTCAGGCCAAGAGGAGCCAACTGGACATCACCTGTAACACTAAAGAAGAGTTCAGTGCAATGGGTCGGCCTTCAGTCCAAAGAAGGATTGGCATTTATTAATCCGTCGAATGGTGAGATTCTTTGGAATTACGAAGAAGGTGCATCCACAATCCCTTCAAGTGTGGTCAGTTCCAATAATGTCGTGCTCATTCCATCCAATGGTTTGACTGCGATGGAAGAGCCTGTTGCGGGAAAGGCACCAAAACAAATATGGAGGAACAATAAATTAGCTCCAGGCACTGGAAGTCCGTCAGTCTCCGGAGATCAGGTTTTTGTCATAAACCGAGCAAATGTGCTTACCTCCGCATCTGTTGAAACTGGCGAAATCAATTGGCGACTACGAATCAAAGGACCCATCAGTGGATCCCCAATCGTGACGAATCAAACCTTATTTATTTTCAATGAGGAAGGACTTTGTCAGGTTATCGATATAAGCCTGAAATCCGAAGCTAAGGTATTGAAGGAGATCGACTTAAAAGACACGATCCTATGTACTCCTGCGGCCGACCAAGGTTCTCTTTTCGTTCGTTCAGATAGTAAACTTTGGAAAATCGGACCCGCTTCAAACAATTAAAAATTGACCTGCATGTTCCTGGCTTTCTTTTGAAGAAGAGAAATTCCGGCAGGTGTAAATTCTGATTTCCAAAGGTAGACCTTCTCGAGACTTGGCATGGAAAGTAAGGTTTCAGATATACTTTCAGAAACCTTGGTGTCTACCATGTTTAGGCTCTCTAACCTTTCATTACCATTAAAATATTTGATAGAACTAGAGTCGATCTCGGTTCCCATTAAATTTAATTGGGTTAATCTCGGGAAGGTTGAAAGCATTTGTAAGGATTTGTCGGTAATCGAAGTTTCTCGAAGATCCACCTTAACGATGTTCTGCTTAATTGGCATGAGCCATTCAACCGCTTGGTCATTGACCGCCGAAGGTTCAGTAACCACTTTCGCCTCAAGCAAAACCGACCCCACCCCGAGAGGTCTGACCATCAGGCTGGTTTTTTGAACAATTTCCTTAAGAACAGTTTCTTCCACACCCTGAACACCTTTGGCCAACTGATCGAACTGCATGAGGTAGCTCGCTTGCGGAAGGTTATTACTTTTCTTACGTTCCGCTAAATTCTCAATGCCATCGGTAGCCCCGACCCAATCGCCAAAATCAACTCCCTGAGCAATCCACATTCTCAGAATTTCCTTTTGCCTGGTACTTAGAGACCCGCCCTTAGGCGGCATATGGTCCGCATCATCCTCAGGGAGAATCACCCGTTGATAAAGGGAACTTCTACTGGGATGATTAACGATAACCACGGGACCATCATCACTACCATGCATGATGTAAGCAGCCCCATCCAGCCTCAGTCCAGCCTTGGGCTTTTTTAAAACTCCATTTTTTTCATATGGAGATTTATGGCATTCAATGCACCTGCTATCCAAAATAGGCCAAACATCTTTTCGAAAATCAATCACCCCAAATATGGAGCTGTAAAAAAAGAAAATGGGTAGATACCGAAAAATAAACATGGAAATTTTCATAGTGCAAAGAACCTAGAAATCGAGACTTTTCCTTAGCTTCAGGAAAGATAAATTTTGTAACTCTCAATGCTTTTCGCTTGGAAAAAACATACTCCAAAGGCTAAATAAAAACTGATGCAAAAGCTGAAATTACTATTCCCTCTTCTTTCGTTCATAATCGTAGGTAAAACCAAGGCCGATTTTTCGTGGACTGATTCTCGAGAGAAACACATCGACCTTTCTTTAGGGGATCGAAAAATCGCACGCTATGTTTATGAACGCATGGATCCAGAGGATAGAGAGAGAACCTATAAGCCTTTCTTTCATCTATTTGATTCAAAAGGTGAAAACTTTGTAACCAAGGGACCTGGAGGCAAATTCACCCATCATCGTGGAATTTATTTTGGATTCTCCAAATGCTCTGCTTATGACAAGGACAGCAAGCCTGTTAATGTCGACACATGGCATTGCAAGAGAGGCTACCAAACCCACGAGAAAATACTCTCAAAAGTGGCTGATTCGCACAAAGCATCCATTCAAAGCGAGATAGCTTGGCGGGTGGATGACGGTACTATCTTTATTACGGAAAACCGAAAATTAACCTTTCAATATAATAAGGAGGGCCGTTTACAAATCGATTTCAACTCGGAGTTAACCACAACCCAACCCAAAATATTATTGGATGGGGATCCACAGCATGCCGGGTTTCAATTTAGAGCGTCAAATGAGGTTTTTGAATCCACTGCAAAGCAAACCTTTTACATTCGACCCAATGATGGAAAAGATGCTCCAGGTAAAACCAAGAACTGGCCTCAAAATAAAGATATGACGAATTTAAACTGGAAGGCTCAAAGCTTAGTCGTAGGAGGTCAGCGTTACTTCACCCTTTATCTGGATCACGGAAACAACCCAAAACCAAGTTTTTACAGTGAAAGAGATTACGGTCGGTTTGGCTCATATTTCAAAAGCTCGGTTACCCCGGACCGTCCCTTACTGGTGAAATATAGGCTGATTTTTGGAACTGAGGAATTATCCGCTGAGGATTGTGAATCTTATTCCAACGCCTTTCTGATCCAATAAAAAATCCCAGGGGTAGCCAACGGGTAGCTTGCTAATTTGAGCGAAAACTTCCCTCCATACATTCTCGCACTTTCTGCGGGATTTCTTTACGCCTGTAGTGCAATTCTTTGCAAACGAGGATTAGAAGAAGGAGCGGGTACCCTCCGATCTTTGGTTTATTCAAACCTTCTAATGTCATCTTGCTTTTTACCGTACCCTTTTTTGGCCGAAAACAAGCTTTCTTTGGAATTTCTTCTCTACGGTTTTATTTTGGGATTCCTCTTTTTCTTTTCACAAATGCTCTGCTTTCTCTCTCTTCGTAGAGGTGATGCCAGCCTCATGACACCCATTATGGGTTCGAAACCAATATTTGTAGCCGTCTTTGTAGTACTTTTTAACTTAGGTGCAGACGGTTTGTCGATATCCACATGGATTGCTGTTGGGTTAACAACTTTCTCCATAGCCTTAATTGGTTGGCCGGATCAGAGATCCAATTTCTCTTTACCCGGTTTACTGATGGCGATCACTGGTGCTGCGGGTTTTGGTTTACTGGACTCCTTGGTTCCTTTTTTCACCCATCAATCCGATCCCTTTTTTCTTTTATTTGTGATATTCGGATCCGTTGGTTTGTTCTCAATACTCCTTATCCCGTGGACCGAGGGATCTTTCACGACTTTTCGTCCACAAGCTGACCGCTGGATGTGGTTATCAGCCATTCCGATGGGTGGACAGGCTATCTGTATGTCGATGGCGATCGGTTTTTACCAAGTTCCCACTGAAGCTAACATCTTTTATGCAGGTCGTGGATTTTGGTCTGTGGTTTTGGTTGCCGTATTAGGCAGTTGGATTGGTCTGAGTGAAGGTAAATCATCCAAAGCCCTTCTTATCCGCCGGATGTCCGGAGCCCTACTCTTGCTGATTGGTATCTGGCTTACATCTTCGTAGGCCAAATTGATTGCTAATAACTTAAGTCGAAATAAGCTAAATCCCTGCTAAACGTTCAGCCAATATTTCAAGGATGTAAGGGTGATTTCCCAGCGTAGGTAACTTGTGGATTTTAAGGCCATCATTTTCGAATGGTAGACAGATCTTTTCAATATCTCCTTCGGGCCCAGCATGCCTGCCCGGCGCTAAAAATAATTGAGCTAAAACAACATTTTTTTGCCCATGAGAGTAAATTTCAATTAGTAGCTTCTCCAACAGGGGATCATTAAAAGCATATTCATCTCCATCTCTCCTTTCCATGGAAGCTGTTGAAAAGCCCGAGATGGTTCCCTGCAATTTTTTTGCCAGTTGGGTTCCTATTTCCTCTCGAACATAGTTTACCTCTCGAAGAGGAGTACCGTGATCCACTAAAATTATATAAGGTTTTGCCTGATTATGTTCTGAAAGATACTTGATAATTTGATCATAAAGGGCGTTCGCAATCCTTTCATCTCCATCTTGAAATAGACAATCAGCAATTTTGTACTCTCTTCCAGTTTTAGCAGCAATCCATTCGTCCGCCTTCACTTTTAACCAATCGGTAATGGCCAGGCTTGGTCCCAAAAACATAGGAATGAAATGCATACATTCGGCTTCATTCGCCTCCTCCGATTGAAAAAATGCCTCCATCGACAAGCCGGGGATTCCATTTAACTTTAACGGATCCACTTTATGGGAATGCATAATCCCCGCTGGATCCACCGTTTTACCAGAAACTTTACTCAACTGCCTGGCTATGTCACGAATGTAGAGTACAGATTCAGCTCGAAGCGAGCCATTATCGACAAGAAAATATTTAATAAATGTTGATTTTTCCAATTGACGAGAAGTAGTTTGGTGGACAAATTATTACCAAAATACAGTTGGGAAGCTGTATGCATAGTAACAAAGCGGGAAAAATCATTATGAAAAGTAAATTGTGGATGGCAACATCACTTGTTGTATTAACTTTGGTATCATCGTGCTCAAAGAAGAACGGTTTATCTCCTGAGGATACCGCTCTAATTAAAGGAACCGACCGGGGAACGTTTATGGGATCGCCCGATGACTTCGAAAACGGGACGAACTCGGATGAACTTTCCCCCATCGGTGCGACCATAACTGGCATCGATGGCGATGATGGCCTGGCACCGCAAGACCCATTTTGGAGCGACCCAGACTCCTTGCAAAACGCAGAACGTCCATTCGACCCGATCTTCTTTGGCTTTGACCAATACAACATTGGCTCGGATGAAAGACAAAAATTACAGGACATTGCTCTTTTCATGACTCAAAATCCTTCAACGAAAATTTTAGTGGAAGGATATTGCGACTGGAAAGGCACTCCTGCCTACAATAAATCTTTGGGAGACAGAAGAGCTACAAGTGTTCGCGACTACCTGACTGACTTAGGCGTCGAACAAAACCGCATTGAAATTATCTCGATGGGAGATGAAATGGCTACCCCAAACGCGGATCCGACAACCGCCGGCATGGAAAGAAAAGCTCATTTTGTGATCCTCAGGGATTCCTAAAACTGCCCTTATTTATATGAAGATTTTCCAATTATCATCAGCCTTGTTTTCACTCTTATGCGTTGGCTTTTCTTCATGTTCGAAAAAGGTTGAGCCTGACACCGCATTGATAAGAAACACAGGTAACAATACAGGAACAAGCTCAACAGACTCCCTGAGTGATGCCACGGGAGATGAATTCTCACTTGCCGGTGATCCCTTGCTTGGTGTCAACAACGACCTGCTTGCTCCGCGAGATAAAGATCTTGATGCGTTCAATGACCCACTCAACACAATTCGACCATTTGAGCCGGTTTATTTTGGATTTGATCAATATAATATCAACCCATCTGAAAGGGATAAATTGTCTGAGATAGCCGAGTTTTTAAACTCCAACCCCAAGGCCCAATTGCTTATTGAAGGTTATTGCGACTGGAAAGGCACTCCTGCGTACAACAAATCGCTTGGAGATCGTCGTGCTACCACAGTGAAATCATACCTTGCTGACCTGGGTGCTGATCAATCGAGAATTGAGACGGTTTCGATTGGCGATGAATCTGCCATTCCAAACGCCGATGGAGAACAAGCTAAACTAGACCGGCGGGCGGCTTTTGTGGTGACGAAAGGATCCTAAGGTTCGCTTATACCTTCTTCCCCGAGTTTTAGGAAAAATGATTCGAAAGAATCAATTGCTCTGTTCATTATTTTTAGATTAAAACTTTCGTCCGGAGCATGAAGATTATCTTCATTGGTAAAAAGCCCAAGCATTAGAGCCTCCAATCCTGCCACTTCCTGAAGGTCACGAATAATTGGAATGCTTCCTCCCTCCCGTAAATAAATAGGCTTCGTTCCAAATTGATTTTCAACGCAACCTTCGAGAATCGGAAAAGCTTTCTTCATTAATTCTGTCTCCTGTCCATTTGAACCAGGTTTGCCTGGCGGAATCACGACATAAGGATCTCCTCCCCCTTTGACCTCTACATCTACTCGGATGGAATCTGGGCATGCTGCTTCAACAGCACTTTTAACCTTGCGTGCTATATCATCAGATTTTTGGTTTGGTACAAGACGACAGGTAATTTTAGCAAAAGCTTCAGATGGTATTACTGTTTTGGAACCTTCCCCCTGATAACCACCTCCCAATCCATTAAATTCCAAAGTGGGGCAGAACCTAATTGCCTCCAATGCACTGTAGCCAGGGGGCGGCGAAAGTTTAGGAACGCCGAGGAAATTTTGATATTCTTCCTCTTTAATCGGAAGTTTCTCTAATTCCTCTCTTTCCCACTGTTGGGGTTCGATAACATCATCGTAAAAACCATCAACCGTAACTTTTCCAGACTCATCATGGAGAGACGCACATACCTGAACCAACGCCTGTAAAGGATTGCGTAGAGCGCCACCATGTACTCCTGAATGTAAGTCCTGACTTGGTCCGGTAAGCTTAACCTCCATCGCTGTAAGCCCACGTAAACCGGTAGTCACAACCAATTGATCAACTCCAGGACTTCCCGTATCCGAAACTAGGAGCATATCACCGGCAAGTTGTTCCTTTCTTTCCTCTAAAAAGGGGCGAAAACTAGGACTACCAATCTCCTCCTCTCCTTCAATGAGATAAGTAATGTGAATGGGAAGGTTGGGGTTTTGCTTGAGAGCTCGGTACAGAGCACACATATGAACAATCTGAGGCCCTTTGTTATCAGCAGCTCCACGGCCATAAAGCCTGCCCTCCCGTTCAGTTGCTACAAATGGGTCTGTTGTCCATAAATCGAGCGGATCGGGTGGCTGGACATCATAATGTCCATAGATCACAAGTTTCGGCCATGATGGATCCCCTCGTGTGGCCAATAACACAGGATGAATCGGCGTCTCTATGGTCTCTACGGAAAAACCAAGTTCCTCAAGCCTTGCCGTGGCGAACTCTCTGGCACCGCTAATACCATCCAAAAATGAGGAGTCAGCTGAAACACTTGGATAACTAACATATTCAGTTAGTGCTTTAATGGGGTCATTGAGAATATCGGTCATAGTCTTAAAATTTTGTTCTCAGGTATTATTTTGCATTACGGTAGAGAGTCATGGCATAAGGCATTTTTGATTGTAAATAATTGATTCTGTTTCCCGAATCTGGGTGAGTGGATAGGAATTGCGGCATTTTTCTACGGCTTTTACTTTGCATTTTCTTCCAAAACCGAATCGATGCTCTGGGATCGTATCCAGCTTTAGCTGAATAAATCAGGCCTAAGTCGTCGGCTTCTCTTTCTTGAGAACGACTAAAGGGAAGCACCGCACCAACGGTTGCACCCACTCCATAAGCCCCCCTTGCCAAAGCCCGATCCCCCGAGCTCTTGTTACGCATAGCGGTGTCTAAAATAATCCCTCCCAAAGCAACCCCAACTCCCTGAGTCATTCTTTTATTACTATGCCTACGGGCCACATGAGCCACTTCATGGCCTATCACAGCTGCAATTTCATCTTCATCCTCATTCGCTAGCTCGATCAGTCCGGCATTTACGCCAACTTTACCCCCAGGCATGGCAAATGCATTCGGTTCACTTTTATCAAAAACCACAAATTCCCATTCAGTCCCCGGAACATCAACCTTAGCTACATCCGTAATTCTTTTCCCGATCCTTTCGACCATTCTTTGATATTTCGCATTCTTAGAAACAGGGTCCTTCTTTTTCATCTGCGAAAATTGGGATTTGGACTGCCTGGCCAACCTCTCATCGGACATCATGGCAACGCCACAACCTGTGACCCAAAACAAGGAAACTGCAGTAAAAACAAGTAGTGTAAAGAAATGCGAAAACCTAATCATTTAATAAGGTTAGGTTATTTACACACGGTTTTACCTCAAATTAAAAAAGAGGCATTCAATCAATGCTTAAAGTGACGGGTTCTAGTAAAAAGCATTGCCATATCACGCTCGTTGGCAGCTGCAATCACCTCCTCATCTCTGACACTCCCACCAGGTTGGATAGCCGCAGTCGCACCGGCATCTGCTGCTGCCAGCAAGCCGTCTGCAAAAGGGAAAAAAGCATCTGAAGCAATCGTTGAACCATCCAGGGACAAACCTGCTTCCCCTGCCTTCCATACGGCAATCCTGGAACTGTCCACTCGTGACATTTGTCCGGCTCCCACTCCGATAGTCTTTTCGTCACCGGCATAGACAATAGCATTACTTTTCACATGCCGCACAACTCTCCATCCAAAAAGCATCGATCGAAACTCAAGGTCAGTGGGTTGTCTTTTGGTCACGACCTCAAAGTGTTTGGGATTAATTCTTTTTTGATCACGATCCTGCACCAAAAGTCCCCCCGGGATCGTTCGAATTTCCTGCAAAGTATCAGGACCAAATCCAACCTTGGAAACAAGTAGACGCAGATTCTTCTTCTTGGCAAAGAATTGCTTTGCTTCTTCCGTAAAACCGGGAGCGATGATCACTTCGCAGAAAATTTCGCCAATTTTTTGAGCTAAATCCAGGTCCAAAGTATTGTTGACTACAATAATTCCACCAAATGGGGCCTGTCGGTCCGTAGCATAAGCGGATTCCCAAGCCTCTGATAGATTATCGGCACTGGCCACACCACAGGGATTTGTATGCTTAAGGATAGCCACAGTGGGTCTTTCAAATTCTCCGATCAGATAAGCCGCAGCTGAAATATCGATAATATTATTATAACTTAATTCTTTTCCCTGCAATTGATCAAAATAGTCGAGGAAACCGCCGTATAAAGCTGCTTGTTGATGGGGATTCTCTCCATATCGCAAGTTCTGTACTTTATTTTCCTCGAGGTTGAGCGTAGCGGGAAAACCAGAAATGGAATCCATATCCAGTTCATCCTGATTACCCTGGGTGGCAAGATAACTCCGGATCGCACCGTCATAAGCGGATGTCCTGGTGAAAACCTTCAATGCCAATTCCTTTCTAAAGTTACTATCCAGTTCCCCTGCCTCCATCGATTTTAGCACTCTGGGATAATCCGTAGGATCGCAGACAACTGTGACATCTTTGTGATTCTTGGCGGCACTTCTTAGCATGGACGGGCCACCGATATCAATCTGCTCAATCGCTTCATCAAAGGTGACATTGGCACGTGCAACGGTTTCCTCGAATGGATACAAATTAACGACAACAAGATCAATCATCTCTATTCCATGACTCGATGCTGCCTCGACATGCTCAGGATTATCGCGCAAGCAAAGCAACCCTCCATGTATCATTGGGTGAAGGGTTTTAACCCGTCCGTCCATCATTTCCGGGAACTTGGTGTGATCACTCACATCCGTTACTTCGATGCCTTGATCCCGAAGCAACTTGGCTGTACCGCCCGTGGATAAAAGAGTGTATCCGAATTGACTGACCAATGCCTGGGCAAACTCAGCGATTCCGGTTTTGTCACTTACTGATAGGAGAGCAAATTTCTGCATCCACTCCGTTGTGTATTCTCTCACTCCCGGAGCAAGCGTAATTCATTCACAATTTTAAAATTAACTGTAATCAATTAATCATTGGTCTTTAAACAAACTGTGATATGATCAACTGCAAATATTTTGAAGGAGGAAAGTATAGAGTTGGAGGGTTTACACGCCTCCCTTGATAAATTAGTTCATCATCGAGAAAAATCGAAAGTGGAAGGCATTGATTTACACGCCTTCATTTATTTCATCAGTATTTCGAATCTTTCGGACCGTAGTGTCACCCTTTTGGGAAGGAAATGGGTATTGGCCAACGATGATGGTACCAAAACGGTGGTGGAAGGTGAGAAAATTGTTGGAGAATCTCCTATCATTCCGCCCGGCGAAAATTTCTCGTATAATAGCTATCATGTTACCCATCTTTCAGCAGAAGCGTTTGGTTCTTTT
Organism: Opitutales bacterium; assembly: GCA_049598825.1. Classification (GTDB taxonomy): domain Bacteria; phylum Verrucomicrobiota; class Verrucomicrobiia; order Opitutales; family Seribacteraceae; genus Seribacter. Next base: position 23,824 of record JBMYOA010000001.1, read on the forward strand.
CATGGAGTGGATGAATTCCAAAACCGTATTCATATCAATATGAAACCATTTCGATTGAATATTCCCGGTGGACCAAGCATCGATCCTGCTCATTCATGAAGTTCACTGATCTGAATGCTCACGGTGGCATTGGTGCCAATTGCAGTCTCTGTGAATTGGGTCCATTTAAATTTGTGATCGACTCCGGATTACATCCGAAATATGCCGGTCCAGACTCCCTACCAAGACATGAGATCATTGAACGATTTTCCCTTGATTTCATCATCCTGACCCATTGTCATCTCGACCACCTCGGTAGTTTACCACTACTATCCAGGGAACAACCAGACGCTCCAGTTATTTTAAGCTATGCCAGTGCTGTTCTTGCCCGCCGCATGCTTTCAAATTCAATCTCAGTAATGAAAAGGCAGCGATCCGAATTAAACATTCCTGAGCTGCCCTATTATGGTAGGGGCGATCTTACATCTCTCTACGATCGTTTCAAAACACCCCCGCTCCACACACCTTATCGTTTGGAAAAAAACGGTGAATTTATCGAGATTACTCTTCATCATGCAGGACATGTGGCTGGTGCAGTTTCCGTAAATGTTAAATATAATCGGAAGAGCGTCTTTTTTACGGGCGACATTCTCTTCAACGATCAGAGAACTTTGGATGGAGCCAATTTGCCCAAAGAACCAGTGGATATCCTGGTCACGGAAACCACCCGAGGTGCAACCGAAATTCCCAAAAACCAATCTCGCGAGTCAGAAATAGTCCGCATGCTGAAACAGATGAACTCGACACTTGCCAAGCATGGATCGGTTCTCATTCCGGTTTTTGCCCTTGGTCGGATGCAGGAAATGCTCGCCATATTGGATGAAGCTTTTCGAAAAAAAGCCATACCCAAGGTTCCGGTGTTTTGCTCAGGCTTGGGCATGGATTTGGTTAATCACTTCCATGAGATTTCAAAAAACACCAATCGTGTCCGCTTCAACCGAAAAGTCCTAAAATCTATCGGAGCCCGCCCATTGCCTAAGAAAATCGAACCGGGTAGAAGACCGCCAATGGATGGCATTTTTCTGGTAAGTAGTGGCATGATGGTTGAAAATACGCCTTCTTATGTTTTGGCTTCCGGTCTTCTGGGCGACCCTAAAAACTCCATCCTCTTTGTAGGTTATTGTGACCCGAGTACACCAGGAGGTAAACTTCTTGCCACTCAGAAAGATGAGACCTTTGAATTTGATGCCGTGGATGTAATTCAAAAAACAGAGGCAAAAGTTTGTAAATTTGATCTCAGCGGCCACGCGAATAGGGACGAACTTTTATCCTACGCCAAAAAAATTTCACCTCGGTCAGTTATTTTGCACCATGGAGACCCGGAAGCCCGGGAGTGGTTTAAGCAAAATTTAAATGACGAGCCATTTAGTATTTACGATCCTGAACCTCTTCAAACTTATGAAATCTGAATCCCTTCAAAATCCTTCCCTTGCCGATCAACTCGACGAAGCATTCACCCGTCCATCCGGACGGGAATTTGATCAAATGAGGGAAGTAACATTCAAAAAAGATATTGCACCGCATGCGAACGGATCGGTGCTTTGCTCCTTTGGCAATACACAAGTTATCTGTGCTGCCATGATCGAAGACCGCGTGCCCGGATGGATGAGACAGCAAAAAGTGGAAGGTGGTTGGTTGACCGCGGAGTACAATATGCTCCCCTACTCCACCCTTTCCCGAAAAGATCGCCCCAGCAGTAAAGGCAAGCAGGATGGAAGAAATATTGAAATCCAGCGACTTATCGGTCGTTCCCTGCGAGCAGTGGTCGACTTAAAAAAATTCCCAGATAAAACACTATGGATTGATTGTGATGTACTTCGTGCAGACGGTGGCACTCGCACGGCTTCAATCACCGGAGCCTGGGTTGCCATTCGCATCGCTATCAATGAACTCCTGCAACGCGGCAAACTGGAGGAGGACCCAATTATTGATCATCTGGCAGCTATCAGTGTGGGCGTTTACAAAGACACATGCGTGCTCGATCTTGATTACCCAGAAGATAGGGATGCATCGGTCGATGCAAACATCGTCATGACAGGGAGCGGTCAATTTGTAGAAGTACAATCCACCGGGGAAGAAGCCACCTACAGCAAAACTCAATTAGATGAAATGCTGGATCTCGCGGGAAAAGGAATTACTGAATTAGTTTCTGCCCAAAAAGCAGTTTTATCCTCCTGAAACACCAAATTCTCAGATTTTTGCTTTTTCTTCGGTCTATTTGTAAAATTCAGAACCTGAACCTGAAATAACTTGCAATCCCCCTGATTGCATAGTTTGGGTATTTTACTCTCTAATCTACCACTCAGTATCCCTATGCAGAAATATACTTTCCCATTCATTTCTATATTACTGGCTAACTTTTCTTTTTGGACCCTCGCACAGAAAGAATCGAGTCCACAATTCAAAGTACTCCTTTTCGCTGACAGTAACCTGAAGCAGACTGATACTCAAATAACTAAGAGGTTTTCCAGTGCATTATCAGCAAACCTGGCAGATGTCAGGATGAGAGTGATCAGCCCCGATTCGATAACCCAAAAAATATCGCCAACCAAAGGTAACGAAAGTTCAGGTTCCTCCTACAGGCAACTTACCCAAAATAATAAGATTACTCTGGCAAAACAATTGGGTGCCCATGCTATTCTCTCAGCAAATTTAAACACTTTCACAAGTACAAGAGCAGAAATACCGAAGTTTGACCGCACCGTGGTAACACTCAGATTGTCTGCGAACTATAAATTTATTGCGACCGACAATGCTTCCGCTTTTGCGGGTGACCGGATTCAGGTTGAGAAAAAAATTCCCATCACCTCCCAAGTGGGTTTATCTTTCTCGGAAGATGCCATTTTGTCAGAACTCGTGGAAGAAACCGCTGCACTCATTTCTGATAAGATTCTTGCTTCTGATATCCTCGAAAAGGAAGTGACTTCGAAATTTATCAGAAATTCCAATATGCCTCTCGAAAACCCCGCCACCAAGTTGGACCCTCAGCAAAAACTCATCTCTGCTACGATTATTGCTAGACTCAAAGGAATCAACCTTCCCGAAATTATTAAAGATGCGGATGGGACCATTTCACTTTCCGGAAATAACCTCGAAGTTTCACCAGGCGATGCAGAGGTCCACATCAACGGGATTCTCGTGGGTAGCTGTTCTGAAAAAAATCCTCTCAAAATACCAGAAGGGATCTGCAGGTTACAAATAAAGAGACCGGGGTTTGTCATGGAGGAAAAATTAATTAACGCTTATGAAGGAATCACTCTCTCCTTTAATCTTGAGCCAACAAATAAAGAATACCAACTTTGGCGCGAACAACTCAAGTTCCTCCAGGAAATCAAAACTGGGGAAACTTTTAACGAGAACCAAAAAAGACTCGCCGAAGGCATGTTTGAATTCTTAAAAAATTCCAAATACGAGGTTCCAGAAATCAACCTTAATAAAAGTCTATTCCAATGAGAAAAAAAATCCTTTTATTTTTAGCAACCCTACTTACACTCTCTGTTTCTGCTCAAAAAGAAACGATCTTGCTGCGGAAAATTGACGCCACCAATACGGTAAAGTCTACAAGACCTCAATCCCTTAGCTCCTACCTGGAATCTCTCCCTACCCACTTCATAAATTATCTCAATCAAACCGGAAAATATGCAGTCATAGATCTTTCAAGTGTGTTTTCTGAATCAAACTTGGATCTAGAACTTGAAAATTCTGCCGTATTTGAGGCAGCAGATAAGAAACTGTTGAAAAAACCAAAATATATTCTCAACTGTTCAGTCACCGCGTTTGTTGAAAAACAGGTAAATATCAAAAATCCACTCGATGACTCCACCCGAATTAATCGCGACATTTTCGTTTCAGTTACCATGCAACTGATAAACCGGGAAAATCCCGCAGATCAAAAGACATTCCAAGTCCCTGATTTCTCTGATGCATGGGATGAAGATCAATTTGGATCAGGAAGTGGCGGGGATTTAGTCCGAATTCAAAAGGTGGAGAACTTCGCAAAGGCTTCCGCCGAACAAATGGCATCCAGTTTCGTATCCAGTTTCGAACAAAAAATTTATGTCTACCAAAAAACGGGCACACAATGCACCATCCTCGCCGGATACAAGAATGGTATTGAAGTGAACCAAGTTTACAATGTTGGTATTGCCAAACCAATCATCCACCCCATTACCAAACAAGTTATGACAGGAACCACTTTCACCAAGATTGGTGTCATCAAGGTAGTAAGCACCCAAGCGGATGTTGCCACCTGTGAAATCATAGAAGATCTGGGAATTAATACTGATGTAGAACCAGACAAACTTCCCCTCGCTCGCTTGGCTACCCAATAAATCCCTCGACATCTCCTTCTTATGAAAAATAAATTAGCTCCCCTACTTTGCTTGTCAATTGTGGTAGGATTTAGTTCATGTGCTTCCTATCAAACGAGCACAAAAGAATTCAGAAACTCCTGGGACTTGGGTGATGAGGTGTCGGCTCTTTCGGATCTAGAAAAAGCAGGACAGTCAATTCAGGCAGGACATGATGAGGAGTTGCTATGGAATTTGGAAATGATCACGACCTCCCGGGCCAATAAGGCGAATGAATTAACTGACCTGCATATTGATCGAGCTAAATCGATTGCGGATGAAAACTTTGGAGGAGGCTTAATTGATCCCAGTTCCAAAGGCATAGGTGAGTATGTAGGACATTTCCATGACCGTAACATGCTCGAAATCTACCGCACCATTCGTGCTCTTGAATCGAAAAACAATACCCGGGCTCAATCAGCTCTGACTGAATTAAAATTTAAACGCCAAGAGGCGGAGGAGATTAACCGGAAAAGGATCATTGATATCGAGTCGAAAGCAAATGAAAGAAAAGACCTCAAATACAGTGAATTTCTCGAATCCGGAGAGATTGACCAAAATGAACTGGTAAAACAAGAAATCGCCGAAAAATATCAGGAATTCTATAATCCCATGGGGGATTACCTTCGTCTTATTCTAACCAACCGAGGCGGGGAGCAGTTTGACTTTGGAACCAGTAAAGAAAACCTCAGTAAAACTATCGGAGAAAATGTTTCTTTTCTTAAGGGGGAGGAAAAGATCTCTTCAACCGATTCAAATTCCACAACCTATGTCTTCATGGAGACAGGTTCCGCTCCTTATCGGATTGAAAAAAAATTCCGTCTGCCTCTTGTACTTTTTTACAATGGGATGCCCCCCGGTGGAGTCCTTTATGTACCATTCTCCCTTCCCCAGCTTAATTACCGTGACGACTATGACCGTCAATTTACCCTGAAAACAGAAGCTCATTCTAAGCAAATGGAAATACTTACCGACATGGACTCGGTTGTTTCAGCCGAGTTTAAAGCCAAGCTACCCGGAGAAATTGCCAAAGCCCTCATTCAAACGGTATTGGCCGTTGCTTCCCAGGTAGCCATCGAAGAAGCAACCAAAGATCAACAACAGGACAACCTGGGAGTTTTCATACTGGCTACAGTTGCTAAAGTTGCCGCCGCTGAAGCATTCACCCAAGCTGATGACCGCTCCTGGTACTCCCTACCCAAACAAATCATGGTCCAGAAAATCGCCACCCCTAAAAACGGGAAAATCTCAATTCGGGCGGGATCAAGTTCTGAAACTTCTTTTGAAGTCGACCCCAACAACCAGACCAACTTCGTCTACTTAAAGTCAATTCGCCGAGGAAACCCAATAAAAGTATTAAGCTCTTTTGGGTTCGAACAAGGCCTAGCCGAATTTTACCACCCAGAACTTCATAAGATTTTTGCCACCAATCATTGACAAAATCATTAACCTGACATTTCCCTAAGATATGAAATTAGAAAAATTATTGCTTAGCCTCGCTTTCCTTTCATTTGCAGGATGTGCAACCTACAACAAAAACCCGACCACCACTTACGAAAGCAATGAGGATGCATCCGTTAGCCGAATTGCCGGGGGTGATAACAAGACAAAAAACATCGTGGTCGTAAATAGTTTTAAAAACCGCGTTAATGGAAAACTACTAGCAAAAGCCGAAGTGCAAAACCAGTCCTCTAAACCAAGCATTTTTCTCTACAAGTTTGACTGGGTAGCCGAAGACGGGTCGGTCGAAAACTCCCCAGTCTGGCAAAACGCAACCATTAACGGAAAAGAGATGCAAACCCTGCAAGCTGTGGACCCTCGGGGTAATGCAGTCGATTTCCGCCTTTTACTCAAAGGAATCTAACCCTTGAATCATACTTCATAGATCAATGAAAAAATTAACTCTCTTCTCTTTTATCACCTCCTCCCTCCTCTTCTTTATTGGCTGCCAAAGCGGAAAAACCATCCGGGTGGATTCATCTCAAGTTACGGAATATCGTGATTTAACGATTCGGGACCTCGATGAAATGTCTTCAAAAATGTTCCCCAAGCTCATGCAGTCGGCCTTGGCTCAGTCAAATGATACGCAACCGCCCAGTCTAGCAATCGGTCCGATGACAGCACAAATTTCAGTCGAATTCCCGGAAGCTTTACGAATTAATCGTCTGCGAAATGTGATTACTCAATCCGGACTTGCTCAGATTTCAGGAAGTAGTTCGAACAGCACATTGAACGAATACATTCGGTTTGCGAAGTCTCAACAAGGCAGATCCGGCACCAATCTCCCTGATTATGTTCTGACGCAAAAAATATACGAAAATCGTGAGTACCAGCCGAAAGTAATTTTTAAAACTTACACCTACATCCTTGAGCTAGTCGATTTACGTCCCGATTCCACAAGCTTAGGTAGTGTTGTCGTATCCGAAACCGAAACGATCGTTAAACAAGTCAAAAAGTAGTTAAATACTTAAAGGCTTTTCAATCCATTGGCTTGTTATTCCATGATAAGCCGTCATAAATGTGTGTATTATGAAAACTGAAAGTTACGCGGCAGAAGCAGCCAAAGAAAATTTACACCCTTACACGATTGAAAGACGCTCACTAGGTAATACCGATGTTTTAATTGAAATTGATTATTGTGGAGTATGCCACACCGATTTGCATTTCGTTAATAATGATTGGGGCATGACCGAATATCCCGTAGTCCCTGGCCATGAAATCGTAGGCAAAATAACCGAAATAGGATCTTCTGTTTCTAAATTCAAGATTGGTGATATCGCAGCCATAGGATGCATGGTAAATGCCTGTGGAAAATGCGAATCCTGTAAGGTAGGGAACGAACAGTATTGTCATGCTGGTTTTACAGCAACTTACAATTCCCCTGTTGATGATCCTGGTGGTTTTACTTATGGAGGTTACTCCCAGAGAATTGTAGCGGACGAATCGTTTGTCCTGAAAATGCCTGCTAATCTTGAACTTACTGGGACTGCACCCCTTCTCTGTGCGGGGATTACCACTTACTCGCCTCTTCAACATTGGTCCGTTACCAAAGGAATGAAAGTTGGCGTAGTCGGTCTAGGTGGGCTTGGTCATATGGGAGTTAAATTTGCTCATGCCATGGGAGCCCACACGGTCATGATCACCACTACCCCTGAAAAAGGAAATGATGCCAAATCACTTGGGGCTGATGAAGTCCTGATATCCACTGATGCTGATGCCATGGCCAAAGAAGCAGGTGAATTTGATTTCATCCTTAATACCATTCCGGTTGACCACAAAGTCGACCCCTACCTCGATCTTCTTAAAGTCGATGGCACCATGTGTGTGGTGGGTGCGGTTGAACCCTTAAGTCAGGTAAATGCAGCTCAACTCATGTTTGGAAGAAAAAATCTTGCGGGATCTTTAATTGGTGGGATCCAACAAACACAGGAAATGCTTAATTTCTGCGGTGAGCACAATATCACCTCCGATGTGGAAGTCATTCGTATGGATCAAATTCAGGAAGCATTCGAAAGACTTGTCAAAAGCGATGTTAAGTATCGTTTCGTGATCGATATGAAAAGCCTCTCTGCTGCCTAAATGTCAAAAAAACAAGGTAACTTCCCTGTCACTAAGTCCTGTAAACCCATGCCACCCAAAGGCACGGATGACTGGATTATCTGGGCAGCCTGGGCCGACCGAATCACCTTCGAGGAAATTTATAAAATAACCGGCAAAAAAGAATCCGATGTCATTCGGATTATGAGAAAAAACCTAAAATCATCCAGTTTTAGGAAATGGCGTGCCCGAGCCAGTCAAGTAAGTCACAAGCATCGCAAAAAATTTCAGGTATTCAGGCAGGATTTAGAAATCAACTAGTCAGTCGGCTTTTAGCTGCAACTCATACATGTTTGGACCTCTGGTGCTACCTCCAACCTCTCAGGAGAAATTTCTTTTCCACAAAAAACACAGGTCCCATAGTTTCCCATTTCAAGCCTTGAGATTGCTGATTTAATTTCTACAAGCTGTCGCTTTTTTCGTCTTCTCATCTCCATGACAAGTTGCTGATCTTGCATCGCCTCCATCCGTGACAACCTGCCCAGTCCTTTATCCGGTGAGACTGCAGCGGCCGCATCTTCACTGGATTCAAGGTACTTCCCTACCTGATGCAAGGCTTCCTCCAAGTACTTTTGGTATTTATTTTGATCAGCGGGAATCATTGGGATTTAAAGAAATTATTATTCAACTTCAGCTGAGACTCGGTAATTCTCAAATATAAAGTTGAAAAATACTTTTTTGAGAAAAAACTATGATAGTCTTGAAAAAATTTCATTTTCAGGACATTAACTAATATATGAACAAATTCTTAAGCTCTCTCCTTTTCTTATTTCTTTTCAATTCTTCACTCGTTGCTGAGGAATGTGCCATCATGCTAGGTGATGAAATTGATCCTGAAGAATTTTCAGAAAGCACCGGCAAAAAGATATTTTTTTGCTGTGGTTCCTGCGTGAAAGCCTTTGACGGTGCCGCTGCTTATTACATCAAAGCCGTCCCCGCATTAGCCAAAAAGTTTACCGATGCTGAAAAGAAAAAACTCGGTGTTGATAAAGTTAAACTTCTCGACCAACGGGTATGCCCCATTTATCCAGAACGCTTCATCAACCCGAACTCTAAAACCGTTGAATACAAGGGTAAGACAATTTACCTTTGGTCATCCAGTGCTCAGCGTCGCTGGAAACGCGATCCGGACACTTACTTTAAAGAAGCTTTCGACAAAGGACATCTTCCTCAGTTCAAGAGCTGATCGCCTTTACATTTCTTTCAAAAAAACCTCGTTCACAAAATGGGCGAGGTTTTTTTGTGGGCATTACCCTTTTTCGAGAAACACAAAGAAGGTTCCAGTCGAGCAATGGATTTCAACTGAGTCAGATTCGCATCTATTACTTTGCCCCACGATTCTTGATCCTCCAATAGTCTCGCAATCCAGCTCCCATTGTAATCCTTTTGTCGTGACTCCCCTGGACTCACATATAGGCACAATACTGACAGTGGCCCCTTTCCTTCCATGAAGAGTGAGTGGGCAAGACGGTGTTACCCTTCGCATCCACTCCTGGTCATCATCAAAGGTAATTTCCAAAGATTGATCGGCAACGGAAGCAACCAAGAGATTGGTCATCAAATGATCAGTTCGTTTTCCCAAGCCCCCTAAAATAATTAAATTTTTTGTTTTGGTATTATGCTTTATCCAGTGCAGAGCTTTTTCAAAATCAGTTGTATCTTGATCATGCAAGTGCACGACTTTCAATTGTGGAAACTCACTTCCAGGGTGTTCTTCATCCGAGAGGGAATCCATATCTCCAATCAGCGTGTCTGGTACTAAACCAGCGTGCCTAAAGGAAAGAAAGCCACCATCCACCGCAATTGAGTGATCCGCTTCTTCCATCCTCCAAGTGATTAGCGCATCCGATGGCGGCATTCCCGCCAATACCAACAAGCAGGTTTCGCCCATGGGTATTTAAAGAAAAAAGGCCCTTTGTTTTTCAGATACGGACATTTGAAGTTTTTCCATCACCAATAAGAAGTCTTCCCAGACTTTCCTCTTACTCGTTTTGCTTGGGTTATGAAGCAGGTACGATGGATGATAGGTGATCATCATGGGAACCCCCATAACTTCATGCCAGGTTCCTCTCACTTGACTAAGCCTTCTTTTGGGATCATGCCCCAGTAATCCGTCGGTGGCTGTTTTACCAAGAGCCATTACTATTTTTGGCTGAACGATCTCGAGTTGTGCCTTGAGATAAGGAAGGCAAAAATCCATTTCCTCTCGGGAGGGAGGACGGTTTCCATAGGCTTGGTTGTGCCTTGGTCTCCAATTCAAAATATTGCCAAGGTAAACTTTTTCGCGACTTAACCCCATCGCACTCAAAATCTTTACCAATAGTTCACCCGCAGGACCCACAAAAGGCGAGCCCGCCACCTCCTCCTCCGCACCGGGAGCTTCTCCACATAAAAAGAGTTCAGCATCCAGATTACCCTCCCCAAAAACCACCTTGCCCGATGGATTGAGTTCAGCATTACAGGTCTCACATTCCAAAACCTTTTTACGCAACCACTCCCACTTTTCCTCCTTATTACCATCCGGAATTTCAAAACTTGGGGGGGGAGGAAGTGAAGGTGTTGTTTTTTCAACTTTCACTTGTGCTTTGACTTCAGTAGATGCGGGTTCTGCTACAGTGAGAGGCACACTTGCCGTTACCCTTTCATTAGATTGAGACACTTCAACTTCAGGCTCATAACTTTTTTCAATTCCAGAACCTGGTCCCAATAAATCCTCAAGATCCTGCAGTGTATGATCTTGCATAAAGATGCGGTCTACTCCTTCAGATCTCATCCTCGTCAATTCTTCAAGAACCGCTTGCGTGGCTAGTGCCAGATTCATGATCCTATGTCTTCAAGTACCGGAGCAGAAAACTTTTCCACATATTTTGCCAAAATATCGAATTCCAAATTAATCAAGTCCCCTTTTCCTCTTTGCTTGAGGTTTGTCTTTCCCAGAGTGTGTGGGATTAACCAGATTGCAAAAGAATCTTCTTCCACTTCACAAACGGTAAGAGAACATCCATCGACTGCCACACAACCTTTATCAACAAGATATCGCGAATATGCAGACGGCAGGGAGACTCGGAAATATAGATTCTTTCCTCTTTCCTCGAAAATTTTGACTTCGCCTACCCCGTCGATGTGTCCAGTAACGAAATGTCCTCCCATTCTGCCGGTCGCCGGAACCGAACGCTCAAGATTCACCAAATCACCGGGCTTAAGTTTACCCAGATTAGTCCTGCTCAGCGTTTCGTCCAGCAGGTCGAATTCTCCAAACTTGTCACCCTGCCCCCGAAAAGTCAGGCAGCAACCATTGACAGCCAAACTTGCACCCGCTTCAAGTCCGCTACTTTCCTCGAATGGTAAAGACAGGGTTAAACACCATGATTCTTTTTCTTCAACCAAAGACTCTACCTTACCAACGCCCTCTACAATACCCGTAAACATATCAAATAAATTCTTACGCTTTTCTTGCGTGAGAGGAAAGATAATTTGACCTCACCATTCCCAAAACTAATCTGATTAATGTGATTTATCATCCCATCTTAAATATCCTACGAGCTGCTTTGGTTTCCCTCTGTTTATCTTCGCTTACCTCTGCGAATGCTGTTCCATTCCACGCAAAACAGATTCCGGCGGATTCTTATTTTGTACTTTCGCTCAAAACCAAAAAAATTATCTCGGACGCTTTTTTGCAAGACTCCCTTACCTGGGCCCCCATACTTAATGACTGGAGCAACACCAAACCAGAACTTATCGAATTTTTCATCGATCCAAATTCAAGCGGTTTAAACTTAGACCACCCTATTCATTTCTTTTCCAGTCTACAGGGTATTCAAAAGCCTGACCCAATCATTGGAATATTTGCATCGGTAAAAAATCCGGACCTGGCAGACGCATCTCTTCATGCGATTGCTGAAAATTTTAAAATCCAAAAGAAACCGAGTGGCTATCCCCGTTTTGGCAGCGATAAGTTGCCCTATGAATTCGGAAGGAAAGGAAAATTTGCCTATTTTGTGGCTGTCATCAGCAGGACAAAACAAATCGGAGGCTTACCCAACGATGTTTATCTCGATGAAATCGTCAGAAACCTTCTGAAAAAGCCCTCTGAAAAAAAGATACCGACCCCTTTAATTAATCACTTTTCGAAACTCAAAGATGCATCGCTCTACTTGGATGGCACAGGTATCGTTCGTTTAGCAGAGGCTTTTTGGCCAAGTAATCAATGGCAAACCGCAGCACCCCTAATCGAAACAATCACCAACCGATCGATAGGAATCTATGCCAACAGTAATCAAGGAAATTTAAAAGTAGAAGCACGAAACCTACTTGAAAATAACCAATCCAAAGAAAATAAATCTTCCCCATCTGAAGCAATCCGACAAATCCCGGGAGACTCTCCATTAATTGCCAAATTGGATTTTGATTCGGATTCAATTAAAAAAATAGGATCACAATGGTTCGATCAAACCCTGAAAATGTTTTCAGGCGGACAAATGGATCTTTCTTTCCAAATCCCCGGCTTCAACTTAACAGCCAAGGATTTGCTTGATTCTCCAAGTGGTGAATGGATCCTTGGACTGGGCTCATTTAACACTGTTGTCATTCCCCCGAATGAAAGATTTCCGACAGGCGAGGTTCAACTAAACCCAGTCCTTTTAAGCGGTATCGGCTTAGCAGACAAAGAGACTCTCAGAAAGCTATCCATTGGTATGGAAAAATCCAATGCCCTCGGTTCAATCCTACGGATGAGAGGAATTGAAGTCATTGAAAAGGAAAAACATTTATGGTTTTCCAGTCCTGAATATATCAGGGAGATTGGTTTTGATCGTACTCTTCGGTCGTTACCCGCAGAGAGAGAAAAATTTCTTAACTCCCATGAGTTCGCCCTCGACCTTCGGGTGCTTCCGCTCACCCAATCGATCCGCCGCAACCGCACGTTGCCTTATGATTATTACAAAATGCTCGATTGGCTGGAGCATATTTCCAATGTCCGGATTTTTTCTCAGAATAACTCTCTCATCTTCAATTTTCGAATGTATGAAAAAACAGAGAATCCATTTCATACCCTACTTGATTTCCTGGGACAGGAAATGATTGACCGTCGAAATGCCAGCCTTTACCAAGCCATCGCCCAAAATGACTTCCAATCCCTTCAGAAGGCAGTTCAAATGGGTGCGTTGATCAATGCTAACGATCATTTCGGTCATTCTCCACTGCACTACGCTGCCTACAAAGGAAATGAAGGATTTGTGGATTTCCTTCTTCAAAATGGCGGCAATCCAAACGCCCGGAGCAAGCATTTATCCACGCCCTTGCACAGTGCCGCCTGGGGCAGAAACCTCAAAGTTGCTGAAATCTTGCTGGAAGATGGAGCCGATGTGAACGCCGAAACCGATGAAGGTGAGACCCCGGCCATGACAGCAGCCCTACGCGGGGAGAAAGATTTACTGGAAATCCTTTTTTCTTTATCAGCCGATCCGCATGCCAAAGATATCCATGGATCCAATCTTTATGATCTCGCTTCGGCTGGTGGTCATATCGAAATTCTGGACCTCCTCGAATCCTTGCAGGTTAAAAACAACCACCCTTTCCATGCGGCAGCCGGCAAGGGCGATCTCAGGACCATCAAAAAGATGCTCAAAAACGGTAGATCTATAAATGAAAAAGATGCTTTTGGAGCGACACCCCTGATCATCGCAACGGTCTCAGGTAAAATAGACATCGTAAAATTCCTTCTTGGCAAAAAAGCAGATCCAAAAATCGAAGCCAAGGACGGATATACCATGATGCACGCTGCCGCTTTTTCAGGTAAGAAGGAACTTGTACAACTTGCTTATGACCTGGGGTTGGATATCAACGCCCGCTATGGCCAGGATGGAGTAACCCCCGTGGATGTGGGAGAGGATGCTAGCGAAGCCATGCCCTTTTTAGAGTCGCTGGGAGGAAGAAGGGGTTGGGAACTAGGCAGACAGCCGGCAAAGTAACCTGTCCATTCTTTTAATCTCTGGCCAAAAGCATCAGCTCTCGTCCTGCCGAAGATAGTTCCCGGTCAACCATTTTGGCTCCGGGCACCCACTCCTCAAGCAACTTCCAGTACTTAGATGAGTGATTCATGTGTTTCAAGTGAGCCAATTCATGATAGAGCACATATTCTCCAACAGCATAGTCCAAAAGCAGAATTCTCCAATTCAAGGAAATAACACGCTGAGAAGAACAGGAACCCCAGCGTGATTTTTGATTACCTACCCTTACTTTTTTATATGTGACCCCGACATTTTCGGCACAGCGGTCAAGTCGGGATGGCAAATAAACCCGGGCCAATTGAAGCATGAAGGAAAGTATGGAACTCTCTTTGTTCGCATCTGACGGCAAAGTCACCTCGATTAAATCAGCCGTAATTTGATGAATGATTTTTTTGCGAGATTCCGAAAAATCGAAAATTATATTCCTTGGATGGTGATCAAGAAAAACTAAAGGTTTTCGTTCGAGAAATTCACTCAGTTCAACCTGCACCGGCATGCCGACTGTCTTTTTACGAATCCAATCGATTCGGCTGGCAAGAAACTTTTTGGCTTCAGATATACTTCCTCGTGAGGGAACATTCAGGACCACCTGGTTATACGAAGTGATCCGCAATGAGATTCTTCTCGCACGTCGGTTTCTTTTAATCAGGCAGATTACTTCGCGATCTCCAAAACTCAGGGTATTGGATTCGACCACATCATCCTCTGACATCAGTAACCGGATCTACGCGGGAGTATCCTCCGCCTCCTGCATTTGTTTTGAGGCAAAATCTCGCAAGCATGCTTCCGGGTCCAGACCAGACTTTCGACAAGCCGCAACCAACTCAAAAAGAGCCCGTCCAGCCTTCTCCTGATCCATGTTTTGAGCCATCGAGTCAATTTTGCCCTTATCCAAAGACAACCGATCATCTACATCTGCTTTTTCCGCTCTTTTGTAAATGTCGTTAGCAAACAGTAGAGCTGGGAGACGGGGAGGTAGTTTCTTAAAAATCGATGGATTTTCATTGGATATACCCTTTTGTTTTTTTTCTTCGGCCTTTACTTGCTCCCATCGATCAACCACCTGATCTGCCTGATCGATGGTTCCTTTTTCATCCCCAAAAACATGAGGATGTCGCCTAACTAATTTGTCACTGATTCCCCGGGCAACATCTTCAATATCAAAATTTCCATTTTCTTTGGCAATTTGAGCATGAAAAACAACCTGTAGAAGTAAATCTCCCAACTCCTCCTCCAAAAGCTCCATATCATCCTCATCAATGGCCTCCAAGGTTTCCGACACTTCCTCAATCAAACAGCGGGTCAAAGATTGATGCGTTTGCTCCTGATCCCACGGACATCCTTCAGGGCTACGAAGGTGGGCCATAATTTCCATTAGTCGTTGTAATTCGCTCACGACTTGTCATTCTGAATTTATCTCATGATTCTGGCAACGAATTCCAACATCACTAGCTAATTCTCTTTCAAATAATGGATAAACTCGATGAAATCATGGAGTGGAAGCGTAAGGAAATCGCTCCAAAAATTCGACCCGTCTCGGAGAGGGAACTCTCCCAACTGGGCGAACGGCTTCAGGGAAAGACCACCTTTTATGATGCGTTGGCCAAACCGGATGAATTATCAGTGATTGCGGAAATTAAGAGAAAATCTCCTTCGGCTGGTACAATTGCTGAAAATGCCTCCGCCATTGATCAGGCCAGAACCTATCAAAATGCCGGGGCGGATGCCATGTCTGTCCTGACGGATGATAAATTTTTTGGAGGACAGATGGAAGACCTCTGGGAAGTGAATGAATTTTTATCCCAGCATCAGAGAAACACTCCCACGATCCGCAAGGATTTCATGATCGAACCGATTCAGGTTTTGGAAGCCGTTGAAGCTGGCTCGCAGGCGATCCTTTTGATTGTAAGGGCTCTCACCAATGATGAGCTGAAAAGACTTAGAGAATGTGCAGATATAGCCGGGATTGATTGCCTCTATGAAATCCATACGGAAGCCGAACTCGAAAAAGCTCTTCCTCACAACCCCAGGATCCTCGGAGTTAACAACCGCGATCTGGCCAGGTTTGTGACCGATCTTTCCGTTACCGAAAAGTTATTTCCGCTGATCCCGGAGGGTATCATCAAGGTGAGTGAAAGTGGTATTCTTTCCCCTGAAGATGCCTGGCGGGTGGAAGATGCGGGAGCCGATGCCGTCCTTTGCGGAGAAGCCCTGATGCGGGCCGATGATACAGAGTCCTTTATTGCAGAAATGAAAGCTCTGGAGGAATAAATATTTCCCCCTTCCCTTTTTTCACATGCCCCTGAGTCCATCCGAGACCACTTCATTGCTTGAGCGTCTCGGGCATCTCCCCAAAAAGAAACTCGGGCAGAATTTTCTGATTGATGGAAATATTGTCGAGAAGTCCTTGCAGTTGGCTGACCTGCCTGCATCTGGTGATGTCGTGGAAATCGGTCCGGGGCTGGGAACACTCACAAGGAAACTTTTGGATGCGGGGCAGACCGTTCACTCGGTTGAGATCGACTACCGTCTCGCAGAAAATATCGAGAAAACCGAAGCCGAAGCCATCCAACAGGGCAAATTAATCCTATCCCGTGCGGATGCCGTTAAAATGCCACTTGGCTCACTTCCTGATTCTGTCACCAACTATGCCATCGTTGCCAATTTGCCCTATGCGATCTCCTCTGCGTGGCTTGAATCCGTTCTCAATACCCAAAGACTGCCCACGCGAATGGTGCTAATGATGCAGAAGGAAGCAGTCGAAAGAATCTGGGCTAAACCGGGAACCAAGGAATACCATGCTCTGAGCATTTTCATTTCAAACACTTATCAACTAACGGAGAAGCATGCCGTCTCCAGAAAATGCTTTTACCCGGCCCCAGCAGTTGATTCCATGCTCATCAGGATGGACCTTAAGGAGGATGCATTTTTATTTTCATCCGCCACCCGGGCTCTTATTCGAAAAATTTTTACGCAAAGAAGAAAACAACTGGGTTCCCTTGCCAGAAAAGAGGCTCCTGGGATCAAAGAAATAATTTTACAATGGCTTGCTCAAGGAGAACATCCATCCTCCTCACGTCCTGAACAGATTCCTTCTTCCGACTGGAAAAGACTGGGAGAGTTATTGGGGGCTATGGATTAGGCAACAACGCCGGCCCCGCAGCATTTCTTATATTTTTTACCACTTCCACAGGGACAGGGATCATTGCGTCCAACTTTGGGTGCCTCTCTCACCACCGGAGTGGCAATTTGCGGAGCTTCCGATTCCTGCTGTGCAGCAGCGGGACCACCCTGCCCTCCCTTAAAATTATCAAACCCGGCATTCCCTGATTCGGGCCCTGTTGTTTTGGCCACTCCTGAAAGAGAAGACAGCATATTTTCAAATGCGGCCAGGTTGGTGGATGAGCGGAATAAGCCGGTGCAAACTTCTGATCTCATCCCCCCCATCATTTCCTCAAATGCACGAAAAGCCTCATTTTTGTACTCACTCAGAGGATCTTTTTGCCCATAACCACGAAGGCCCACACTTCTTCTCAGCTCCTCCATCTCGGTAAGATGGTCCTGCCAATGGACATCCACCGCATTGACCACCACATATCTTTCCAGGGATAGAATCTGATCTGGATCCTCCAGTTTTCTTTTGGCATCGTAAGCGGTTTTTATTTTCTCAAATAAATGATCACGGGCTTCCTCAAAAGATTTTCCGGTAAATTCCTCCAGCTTTACGGATAGAGGAAAAGTAACATTCACCCAGGAAGCGATGAGCGATTCAAATTGAGGCATCTGCGAAGTATTATCGACCCCAAACTCCTCAACCGGAACGGTCGCGAGACGGCTATCCAATTCCTCTTCCACCAGTTCAAAAATGATTTTGCTCGGTTCCTCCTCAAGCAGGACATCATTACGGATTGAATAAACAATTTCCCGCTGACGGTTTAGCACATCATCATACTGCAGGAGACGTTTACGGATGGAGTAATTTTGCTGCTCCACCTTCTTCTGGGCATTTTGGATCGACCAGTCGAGGGTACCATGTTCGAGCATATCATCATCCCCGAAGGATTTTTCCAGCATCTTGGCCAGGGCACCCTGGTTGGCAAACAGCCTCATCAAATCATCTTCCAAAGAAACATAGAACCTGGACCCACCGGGATCTCCCTGACGGGCACAACGTCCACGCAATTGACGGTCGATTCTACGGGACTCATGCCTTTCGGTTCCCAATACCAAAAGCCCGCCGAGTTCTTTTACGCCTTCACCCAATTTAATATCCGTACCACGACCTGCCATATTGGTGGCGATGGTCACCGCCCCTTTCTGTCCAGCCTGGGCAACAATTTCCGCTTCCCTCTCGTGAAATTTTGCATTCAGAACGGTGTGGCGAATATTGGCACGTTTCAGCATGCGGCTAAATACTTCTGAAGACTCGACCGAAGCCGTTCCGATGAGGACGGGCTGTCCCTTTTTATTGGCTTCCACTAAATCTTCCAACACCCGGTTAAATTTCTGTCTTCTTCCCTTGAACATCAGATCATTCAAGTCTTCCCGCACGCATGGGCGGTGAGTCGGTATCACCATCACACCCAAACGATAAATATCGTGAAATTCCCCAGCTTCCGTCTCCGCGGTACCAGTCATTCCCGCCAGCTTGTCATACATCCGAAAATAATTCTGAATCGTGATCGTTGCGTAGGTTTTGGTTTCCTTCTCGATCTGGACATTTTCCTTCGCTTCCACCGCCTGGTGTAAGCCATTACTCCATCGGCGACCCGGCATCAGACGTCCGGTATTCTCATCCACGATCATCACCTTCCCCCCCTGCACCACATATTGCTTATCCTTTTCGTACAAGCCATATGCCTTGAGTAATTGGGAAACGGTGTGGATACGCTCACTCCTCACCTGAAAATCACGCTCAGCGGTCTCCCGCTCCCTGCGCTTATCATCATCCGAAAGATCTTTTTTCCGGTCTATCTCCACATACAATGTGGCCAGATCCGGGATCACAAACCCATCAGGATCACTTGGGCTGATCAAGGTTCGTCCTTTTTCCGTAAGATCAGACTGCTGGTTCTTTTCGTCGATCACATAGAGCAGTTCTTCCTTTAAATTATGAGCACGCTCCTTGTTGTAATCTGAATTCATATCGAGATCGAATTTCTCAAATCTCTTACGGATCGCGGCATCCTCCATCATCCGCATAAACTGACGATGGGTCGGCATTCCTCTCTTTACCTGAAAAAGTTTGGCGGTTGCTTCATCGGCGGCCTCATCATCCAAGTCCTCCTTGGCAAAGGCCCGTTTTGCCTCTTCGGCCAACTGATTGCACTGCTTAAGCTGACCATCAAAAAGTTTGGTCACCAGTGGTTTCATTTCCATGAATGGAAGAGGATGGTCTTCCCGCATGGGACCGGAAATAATCAAAGGTGTTCGTGCCTCGTCGACCAGGATGGAGTCCGCCTCATCAATGATACAGAAATAGTGATCCCGCTGCACCTGGTCATCAATGCAGGTGGCCATGCCGTTGTCGCGAAGGTAATCAAACCCGAATTCAGAGGCCGTACCGTAAGTAATATTTTTTTTGTACATCTCGCGACGCTCGGCCGAAGGCATACTGTTTTGAATACAACCAACCGAAAGACCCAAAAATTCAAAAAGGGCACCCATCCAATGAGAGTCCCGACGGGCGAGGTAATCATTGACGGTCACCAACTGGCAATTTTTACCACTCAAGGCATTCAGATACAGGGGACAGGTCGAAACCAAGGTCTTTCCCTCCCCTGTGGCCATCTCCGCAATATGCCTTTCATGCAGGGCGATTCCCCCGATCAATTGCACATCGTAATGCACCATCTGCCATTCGATCGGATGATCGCAGACTGAAACCATTTGTCCGCACATTCGACGGGCGGCATTTTTTACGGTGGCAAATGCTTCAGGCAAAATATCTTCAAGCGTCTCCCCCTTTTCTACCCGGTCCATAAATTCCTGAGTTTTTGCCTGTAATTGCTCCGTGCTCAGTGACTGGTATTCCTTTTCGATCTCATTGATTTTATTAACCAACGGGGCACATTTTTTGAGGAACTTCTTGTGGTGTCTGCCTTTAAGGGACTTGAAAATCGACTGAACGGGGCTGAATAAATTCATAAAGGTAAGAATTTTTTATTCTTTAATAATTTCTCGAAAGTAAGGAATGGTGCGGTCCAACCCGGCAGTCAATTCGACGGACGGATTCCAGGACAAAAGTTTCTGGGCAAGCGAAATATCTGGCTTCCTCTGGGTCGGGTCATCCGCAGGCAGAGGTTCCTGCGTAATCTTGGATGTGGTCACGATTCTTCCCAATACCGCTTCCGCCAGCTGGCGGATGGTGAATTCTGTGGGATTCCCCAGATTGACAGGCCCAACTGATTCTTCCTGTTCCATCACCCCCATCATGCCATCGATCAAATCATCAACATAACAAAAGGAACGGGTCTGCGAACCGTCACCATAAAGAGTAAGATCTTCTCCCCGGATTGCCTGTACAATAAAATTGGAAACCACCCGTCCATCATCCGGTCTCATTTTGGGACCGTAGGTGTTAAAAATACGGATCACCCGGATATCCACCTTATTTTCCCTGTAATAGTCAAAAAAGAGGGTCTCCGCACAACGCTTCCCCTCATCATAACAGGAACGCAATCCAATCGGGTTCACATTTCCCCGATAGGATTCCGGTTGTGGATGGACTTCCGGATCACCATAGATTTCAGAAGTCGATGCCTGTAAGATTCTGGCCCCCACTCTCTTAGCCAAGCCCAGGCAATTGATTGCTCCCATCACCGATGTTTTGACCGTTTTGATCGGGTTGTATTGATAATGGATCGGAGATGCCGGACAGGCGAGGTTGTAGATCCGGTCCACTTCCACCTTGAAGGGATCGACCACATCATGCCTCATCAGTTCGAAATTCTTATAATCCAACAAATGGGAGATGTTTTTACGGCGACCGGTGAAGAAATTGTCCAGACAGATGACTTCCTCGCCCTGCTTGACAAGGCGTTCACACAAATGACTTCCGAGAAAACCGGCTCCTCCTGTAACTAATGTTGGCATAACTTTAAAAGGGATACCCTATCAGGAACTTGAATTTTGGAAACCTTCTTTTATCAGATTCTTAGGATGCATTGATCTCGCGCAAAATCTTCATCAATGCCTGGGTTCCATCGTTTTCCCAGTCGTGAGAATGTGCCAGTGAATAGAACCGTTGGGCCAAAGCCAGACCTTCCAGATTCAATCCCATCCGAGAGGAATCATCCAGGGCAATTCTCATATCCTTCAAAAAGTGTTTAATGTAAAACCCGGGTGCCCAGTCTTCCTTCACGATTCGCGGGCCCAGGTTATTGATCGACCAACAACCCGCCGCCCCCTGGCCTATCAATTCAATCACTTCTGAGACATTCAGTCCCGCCTGCTCCGCATAAAGCATCGATTCGACCATGCCCACCATCGTCGACGCGATCAGGATCTGATTTGACATCTTTACCCGTTGCCCTGAACCCGGCCCACCAAAATACTTAATTTTATCACCGAGAATTTGCAGGAATGGCTCAGCCCTGGCAAAAGCTTCCTCTTCTCCCCCGCACATGATCGCCAAGGTGCCACCCTTCGCTCCAATATCTCCCCCGCTCACCGGTGCATCGAGGGAAAGAACCGTACTTAGAGATGCCTTCTGTGCAATCCGTTCAGCTAAATCAGGACTGGATGTGGTAAAATCAATCAGCAGACTCCCCGGTTTCATACTCGCCAACGCACCCTTTTCTCCCAGCACCACTGATTCCACATCCTCGGGATACCCAACCATCGTACAAAGAACATCCACTCGGCTGGCCAGATCCTGAATATCCTCCACCCATTGGGCACCAGCTTTCAGCACTTCATCAGCCTTTTCTTTTGTTCGGGTATAAACGAATACCTCATACCCGGCTTTGCGAAGATTACAGACCATCGGCGATCCCATCACGCCCAGTCCGATCCATCCAATCTTTGGTTTTGTACTCATTTCGGAAAGAAAAATTTGGTCGGGCCGGCGAGATTTGAACTCGCGACCCCTACACCCCCAGCGTAGTGCGCTACCAGACTGCGCTACGGCCCGACCTATATGCACGAGTGCATTCTCGTAAAATGCTCGAATGCTGACCATCCGTCAAGAGATAAGCCCTGACGGCAAGAGTGGTGTTTTTTACCATGAAGGGAGATAAGAGATGAGATTTCTCATTTTGTCATTGCGAGGAGGACAGAATGGACGACGCGGCAATCCATCGTG
>JBMYOA010000002.1:0-46048 GCA_049598825.1 Opitutales bacterium
AGAGTAATCCAAATCGATGCAAAGAGTTGGCTAAAAAGATGAATGAATACAATGAGGAAAGAAAATTCATCGAGGCTCAACTCACAGAGCAAGCACATGTGCAGGCAAGCGACTTGTTTTCAGAAGAAGTTGCTTTGGTTGCTCATGGCGATGGAGAATACTGGAACCCAGGGGTTGTAGGAATTGTAGCCGGAAAACTGGCCAGTTCTTTGCGAAAACCATGCCTTGTCCTGGCAAAATCTGAAAATGGCGAATATCGCGGTTCAGGAAGAGGGGTAAAGGGATTGGATTTGGTACAAGCATTGGCGGAATGCAAAAGCCTCTTGCTTCACTGGGGAGGGCACCCGGTTGCCGTTGGATTAAGCATATTGGAGGAACACTTAGAAGAGTTCACCAAGAGCTTTTTAACAGCTGTCAAAACTCAGATTGGAAATCAGCCCCCCGAACAGCAACTTGAAATAGATGCTTTTATCCAACGAAATCAACTAAATGAAGATCTCCTGCTTGAAATGGAAAACCTGGAACCCTTTGGGCAAGGAAACCCTCAGCCTTTACTTGGCATTCAAAAAGTCAAATTATACGGAAAACCAAGACCGGTTGGCTCTGGAGAACATTTTCAATTTTCGGTTCACAATGGCGATGAACCAATTAACGGGATTGCATGGAGAATGGCAGATAACATTCCTCCAACAGATCAGGAAATAGACATAGCCTTCCGGTTGCAGTGGAATCACTGGAACCAAAGAAAAAGACTACAGATGGTAATGGATTCGTGGAAAATCCATTAATCCCGGAAAATCCCAATAATGATAAGAAGAAGTGCTTGATTAAATAGAATCAACCTTAGGGGTTAATTTCCTCCTCAATCATAGCAATCGCCTGCTCCACACTTAACCGTTTTTGATCGGTGGAGTCGCGGTTGCGCACGGTAACCGTTCCATCTCCCTCGATTGTCTCAAAGTCAACCGTGATTCCAAAAGGGACTCCAGCTTCATCAATCCTTCTATACCTTCTGCCGATAGCTCCCGATTGATCGTAAATAACATTCCATCGTCTTTGCATTAATTTGTAAATCTCCTGGGCCCGTTCGACCAAGACGGGTTTGTTTTTAACCAAAGGAAAAATACCAGCTTTTATTGGAGCGACTCTTGGGTGAAAACGAAGAACAGTGCGTTTTTCCCCTTCGATTTCATCTACGGAGTAGGCAGAGCAAAGGACTGCAAGGAAAGTACGATCGACCCCCAAACTCGGCTCAATAACATGAGGAAGGTACTTCTGCTTCATCTCCTCATCAAAATATTCCAGGTTTTTCCCGGAATGCTCCTGATGTTGGGTAAGATCAAAATTACCCCTCGCCGCAATGCCTTCCAGTTCATGCTCCCCAAAAGGGAACTTGAATGTAATATCTGTACAAGCTTTAGCATAGTGTGCGAGTTTGTGGTTCGGGTGCACCTCTTCTCCTAAATATTCGGGAGTTAATCCGATCGAAGAAAACCAGTCCTTACGAGTTTTAATCCACTCAGCATGATATTTTGGCCACTGATCCTCACCTGGTGGAATAAAATATTCGATCTCCATTTGCTCAAATTCTCTCGAACGGAAAATGAAGTTACGAGGAGTAATCTCGTTACGAAAAGCCTTTCCTATCTGGGCTATTCCAAAGGGAACTTTCACTCTTCCAGTATCTACCACATTTTTAAAATTTGCAAAAATGCCCTGCGCCGTCTCCGGACGTAAGTAACAAAGGGATGATCCATCTCTGAGGGCACCCACATGTGTTTCAAACATCATGTTAAAATCTCTGGGGGGCGTAAGTGAACCAGGCTTTCCAGTAGCAGGAGAGGGAACGAGTTCCTGTTCTTCGGGGGAAAGCTCATCATAAGCTCTCAAATGTACCGGTTCCAGTGAGCCCTGTTTGGCAGCCTTCCTCTTCATTGATTCAGCCATAGATTCGGCGTCCTCCTGCATATTTTCTGACTCAATTAAGGAAACCCAACCGAGGATTTCTCCATCGACTTTAACTTCTGAGGCAAAAAGTTGGTCAGCTCGGTACCTCATTTTTGATTCCTTACAATCAACCATAGGGTCGGTAAAGCCATCCACATGACCTGACGCCTGCCAAACCTTAGGGTTCATGATAATACCGGAGTCCAAGCCGACCATATCATCACGACGTCTCACCATATCTTCCCACCAGGCATCTTTGATATTTTTACGGAGTTCGACTCCGAGTGGACCGTAGTCAAAAAAACCGTTTAGACCGCCATAGATTTCCGATGATTGAAATACAAAACCCCTGCGTTTCGCAAGTGCCACTATTTCTTCGATTAGAGAAGTTTCTTTTGCCATAAAGAAATTCCTTTTAATTGATTGGAGTAATAGTCTCAATCAATAAACATAGAATGAAATAAATTGACTATCCCGGTAACACATATTGAATTACAAAAATGACATGTAATAATTGTAGAGCCAAAAGATTTAAGGGTTTTTCTATACTCTTGCTCTGCATCTTCATGTCATCTGGTTGTAAGTTTTTACCCAACCCCAAAAAGTATTTCTCCAAAGACTTCAACGCGGCAGGTGCTCTGACACACTCGAGAAACTCTTTTGAACCGGTTGAGACTGGAACTATTCGATTGCGATCGAATGAAATTTGGAATCGAAGGGATTTTTCGGGAGACAAAACGACCGCACTTTGGGGCTTGATTACCTACACAGATTACTAAATCAATACCCTTAATTAGAATTATTCTAATTAAACTTGCGATCGATTCAAGAGCGCCTATTAAAGATTATGTGTCTTCATCCAAAGAACAGTCATCGACGAGCAATCTTTCGCTATCTCTTAAGGATCGCGGACTTCGCTCCACTAAGCAGAGATTGTGCGTATATGATGTGATTCTCGAAAAACGAGATCACCCAACTGCTGATGATATATTCCTAAGAGTAAGAAAAAAATTACCTAAGATTTCTTTTGCCACCGTCTATAATTGTCTGGAGACATTTGTGGAATGTGGTCTCGTTAAGAAAATCAATCTTGATAGAACTTCCTCCCGCTACTGCCCTAACCTCTCTCCCCACGCTCACTTCAAATGTGCTGAGACTGGGCAGATCATCGACTTACCCATCAAAGAAGACACCTTGGATTCCCTGCAATCTATCCTACCCAAAGGATTTTCTCTTACCGGATTTGATTTATCATTTCACGGCACCACTCCCACTAACAATTAACAAAACCTACATGTGAGTACGCTTAAAGTACAGAACCTATCAGTTAACATCGAAGATAAACCCATTCTCAATGAATTCTCATTGGAAGTTCCTGCTGGTGAAGTCCACGCAATTATGGGTCCCAACGGAAGTGGTAAAAGTACTCTTTCCAAAGCTTTAGCAGCTCATCCCAGTTACGAAGTTCTCGGGGGAACTGCAGAACTGGATGGATGTAATTTGATTGGCATGGAACCGGATGAAATTTCACGAGCAGGTCTTTTTCTAGCCTTTCAATACCCCATTGAGGTGCCCGGTGTAACGATTGCTAACTTCATAAGAGCAGCTATCCAGGCAAGGATGGAAGACAGTAAGTCTTTTAAAGCCGTTGATTATTACAAGGAACTTTATCAAAAAATGGACGACCTTGGTATTGACCGAAAATTTACCGCCCGGTCCCTCAATGACGGGTTTTCCGGTGGTGAGAAAAAGAGATGCGAAATCTTGCAGATGGCCATGCTTGACCCGAAATTCTGCATTCTGGACGAAACAGACAGCGGTTTGGATATTGATGCATTGCGAGTCGTATCGGCAGGAGTCAATTCAATGCGTAGTGCCGACCGAGGGTTCCTCGTTATCACACACTACCAAAGACTTTTAGACTATATAGTACCAGATAAAGTACATGTGATGTGGGAAGGTAAAATCGTCCGATCAGGAGACAAAGAGCTGGCAACTGAGCTTGAATCCAAAGGCTACGATTGGATTAAAGAAGAGCTTGCTGCTTAATTCACCCTAACAACTTTCCTTAATGATAAAAACAAATCCAATCGAAGTTGACCGCGATAAAGGCAACTTTCACTACAATACAGACTACGAATTTGACGCTGGTATCGGGCTATCCGAAGATGTGGTTCGATACATATCTGATGTTAAAAAAGAAGATTCCTGGGTTCGGGACTTTCGCCTGAAAGCATTAAAGACTTTTGAAAAGAAGAAACTACCAACTCATTGGGCAACAAAGGACCTTGAGAATATAGACTTCGATATTATCAGATATTACTTATCGAAAGGACAAATGCCCAGCCGTACATGGGAGGAAGTGCCGGATGATATCAAGAAAACCTTTGAAAGATTAGGTATTCCCGAACAGGAGAGAAAATTTTTAGCCGGGGTAGAAGCTCAATTTGACAGCGAAGCGGCTTATTCAAGAATGAAGGATGACCTTTCTGAAAAAGGAGTTATTTTTGTTGGATCCACTGAAGGCTTAAAAGAGCATCCGGATATTTTCAAAAAATGGTTCGGTAAGGTTATCCCTACTTCAGATAATAAATTCTCTGCATTAAATAGTGCTGTTTTCAGCGGAGGCAGTTTTATTTACGTTCCGCCGGGTGTAAAACTTGAACAACCCCTGCAAGCATACTTCCGTATTAATGCGGAAAACTTTGGCCAGTTTGAAAGGACCCTTATTATTGCGGATGAAGGTGCAGAAATTACTTACATGGAAGGATGCACCGCACCTAAGTTTGAAACCTCCACTCTTCATAGTGCGGTGGTGGAACTCGTTGCCCTAAAAGGAGCTAAAATTCAGTATGTAACTGTTCAGAACTGGTCTAATAATGTTTTTAATCTTGTGACCAAAAGAGCGATGGCTCATGAAGAATCCGAAGTCAGGTGGATTGATTGCAATATTGGGTCCCGTCTAACCATGAAATACCCAGGAGTTATTTTGCGAGGCAGAAAAGCCCGGGGTGAAGTTCTTTCCATCGCTCTGGCCAATGATGGACAGCATCAAGATACCGGTGCCAAAATGGTGCACGCTGCCGATGAAACGACGAGTAATGTCATCGCGAAGTCGGTTTCTATCGGCGAGGGAAGATCCACATACCGCGGACTTGTTCAAATGCCCGGGCATTTAAAGAACTGCAAAAATAATACTGAATGCGATGCATTGCTGATAAATTCTGATAGCCAAACTGACACCTACCCTGCAATCACAGTTCAAGGGGAAGATCATAGCGTTCAGCACGAAGCCAGTGTATCTAAGGTAAGTGCGGAGCAGATTTTCTACATGCAACAAAGAGGCCTCTCCGAGGCAGACGCTATGAGTATGTGTGTGAATGGTTTTGTAAACGATCTAATCCGTGAATTCCCAATGGAATACAGTGTCGAACTTAAAAGACTCATTGATTTAGAAATGGAAGGTTCTGTAGGATAATGATTCAAGAAAAAGCACAGACCAAGATTACTCCTAATTTTTTTTCCGAAGACTATTTCGAAAAGTTTGCCTCCAACCATTCCTGGGAACCTGGTTGGCTAGCAGACCTACGCAAGGAATCCTGGGAAAGGCTGCGAGAAGATCAAGATTTCAGTCTTAAGGATGAGAGATGGAGATTTTCTCCCAAAAGTCGGCTCGGGTATTCTCATTTCGAAAGTATTTCTGATTCATCGCATTCCGTAAAGTTCAACCAAGCATCTGAATCATCCGAAAATATTTGGGATACAGTTGACAACATACTTTTAGACAATCCTGACCTAATATCCGATTTTGCAGAAATTTCCGGACCTAATCTCGGTGCAACCGAATCATTTCACCTTACAAATACTTACTTTAATAACGGTTTTTTTATTAAAGTCTCTGGAAATCCTTCCCAAAAATTACAACTATCTATCGACCATACCTGTCCACAAGAAGGACTTGTCTCGTTCCATAAGAATTATGTGGTTTTGGATGATTTCGCCGAGGTTACTCTCATAGAGAATTTTATTTCAGAAAATGACACTTCGCAGGGGGGCTTATCAAATCTTACCCATTTCAAGATTGGAAAAGGTGCAAAACTTAATCGTATTTTAATTCAAAATATGGCGGATGGTTCTAGTTTCCATAACTTAGAAAATTTTGACCTTCATGCTAACTCAACTGTCGTAAATGTAGAGTGCCTCCTGGGAGCAAATCAAAGCAGGATCGAAACTAAAGGAAATTTACTACAATCGGGGGCCAATTTTGAAAATTTTTCATTTGTTTCCGGTCGTAAGGAGCAGCTCTTTGATCAGCGGACTGAACAACACCACTTGGCCCCGCACTGCTCGAGCAACTTGCTCTCAAAAAATGTGTTACAAGAAGAAGCAAAGTCAATATTTGCAGGACTTATTAAAGTTGATCCGGAAGCACAAGAGACAAACGCTCTGCAAACAAACAGAAATCTCCTTCTCTCTAAGGAAGCAGAGGCCGATTCCCTGCCAGGACTCGAAATTTTAGCAAATGATGTAAGATGTACACATGGTGCAACGACCAGTCGTCTCGATCAGGAAGAACTATTTTACCTATTAAGTAGAGGTATTGACAAAAAGTCAGCCGAATCACTCATTTCCTTAGGTTTCATTGAAGAAATTATAGGAAAAGTGCAGGACGAAGACTTGACCCAAACCATAAGGGATATGGTCTGCAATCATTTCAAGTAAGCCTTTATAATATGTCGAACTCACAAGAAGAAGTTACCTTAACCCGTGATGTAATTGCTACTCTCATACCTCATGGTGAAGAATTTACCCTAGGAAGCGGCGAAAAAGTTACTATCACCCACAGGCTAGGTGGCAATTTCACCGTAATGACCCTACAGGGAATGTACAGGATCGCGGCAAGAGATGCAGATGCCCTTGGTGAGATCAACGATGACGCAGCCAAGCAAATTAAGCAATCTGGGGGGGAACCAGCGTCAGAAGACGAAATTCGTGAAAATCTTAAAAGCGTTTTCGATCCTGAGATACCTGTCAATGTAGTGGATCTTGGTCTCATCTACAGAGTAGAAATCGAAGAGATTGATAATCGCGGGAGGGTCGCATTCGTTGATCTTACTCTTACGGCCCCCGGTTGCGGAATGGGCCCAGTAATCGCGGAAGATGTGAAAGGAAAAGTCATGGAACTTCCTGGGATTGATGAGGCAGAAGTTGAAATTGTGTGGGATCCTCCCTGGACCCAAGACATGATCTCCGAAGAGGGTAAAATGGAACTTGGTTTAATCTGAGTCAGGTCATCACCTCATATTTAGCTCCATGCCAGAAAATAAAAACAAGGTCTTAACATTCGCACTCGGCACAGATCATGCCGGTTACCGTTACAAGGAAGCGATTAAGGAACATTTACACAACTTGGGTCATCAAACCAAGGATTTCGGGACCTTTAATGAAGAATCCGTTGATTATCCAGAGTTCATAACTCCGGCGGCAGAAGCAGTCGCAAATTCATTAGTCGATTATGGAATTGTACTAGGGGGCAGTGGGAACGGGGAAGCGATGGCAGCCAATAAAGTCAAAGGCGTCCGCTGTGCTTTGTGTTGGTCCGTTGAAACGGCAAGGCTTGCCAAGGAACATAACAACGCGAATGTGATAGCTATCGGTGAGAGACAGATATCCAAAGATTTGGCCATCGAAATAATTGATACATGGCTATCTGCCAACTTTGAGGGTGGCAGGCATCAACGAAGAATTCAGATGCTCGACTCTGAGTGAAATTTTGATAGAAAGAATTTAATGAGCGACGAAAAAGATAAAAAGCCCAGTTCTGTTACCGAACAAATTCAAAACAAGTTTCTTGAACAAAGAAAGATTTTCCTTTGGGGAGAAGTCAGCGACCGTTCTGCTAGAGATTTGACCGAGAAACTTCTCTTTTTAGAATCAGAAGATCCTGGTAAAGAGATCACTTTCTACATTAATTCACCAGGGGGCTCGATTACTGCCGGTATGGCTATTTTTGACACCATGCAACTCATTACTTCTCCGATT
Source organism: Opitutales bacterium (assembly GCA_049598825.1). GTDB lineage: Bacteria > Verrucomicrobiota > Verrucomicrobiia > Opitutales > Seribacteraceae > Seribacter. Next base: position 7,990 of record JBMYOA010000002.1, read on the forward strand.
GCAGTAGTGGTTACCGGTATGGCGGCAAGTATGGGTTCCATCTTGCTTTGCGGAGCGACCAAAGGCAGACGCTTACTTTATCCTCACTCAAGAGTACTCATCCACCAACCTCTCATCACAGGAAGAATGGTGGCGGCGGCTGTGGATATTAATATTCAGGCACAGGAAATGGAAAAACTCCGTGAGGAACTAAACGGTATCCTTGCCAAGACTTCGGGTCAGCCACTTGACAAAATCCAACAAGACACCGATCGTGATTTCTACCTCAATGCAGAGGAAGCCATCGAGTACGGACTGGCTGATGAAATTGTTAAAGGGGTCTAATTTAAATTACCTTTTCCAGCTCACGCCCTTAACTGCATCCAGGTTTTCAGATAAGTAGAACTCTTTGGGCATTTCATAGTTCTGCAAACGCGTTCTGAGGAATTCCTTCAATCGCCTTTGATCGACTGACTGAGGAGAAATGTAGGCTACAATTTTTTCTCCCCATTTCTCATCTTTGCTCGAAGAAACAAAACAGGATTTTACCGAAGGAAATTCTAAAATATTTTTTTCTACGAAGTCTGGGATAACTTTTTTCCCACCTGTGTTAATGACCCGATCCACACGATGGAGCACTCGCCAATAACCATTGTCTTGTTCACCTATATCTGAGGTCTTAAACCACTCGCAATCCGAAGAGCCCGCATATCTAAGATCCAAGCTTAAACTCGGACACTTTATAAGAATCCGCCCATCTTGATCGAGCCTCATCGATACATCTGACATAGCCTGCCCCACCCCAGTAATTCCATTTGCAAAATCATCTTTATCTAGAACAGTTACCATTCCTGCCGTCTCCGTCATACCGTAACAAATGTAAATTGGTAATTGTGCCTCTCTAGCTTTTTGGGAGATCTCACTACTGCAATGGGCCCCTCCTATAAAAATCCCGTTACATCTCCGTAAATTAGCTACCGCATCTGCCGACTTTAACAATTCAAACAATTGAGCGGGAACTAGTGATAAGTATCGTTTTTCACAAAGGTTCGCTTTTTCAGATTTTGCTAAGTCCTTGTAATCAATGAAAGTTACACTTCCTCCCAGAAACCAAGCTCGCGCGACCTGCATCCATCCGCCGACATGATGAATCGGAAGACAACAAATAGTATCCACTGGTTTATCATTGTTCAAAAATACTTTCAGTCGTTTAGATGCGGCCTTTAACCCATCCCAAGAGTGCCAATGTTCCTTGGGATTACCTGATGTTCCACTCGTTTTAAAAACTAAGGAAGGTGGTCTTTCTGCTGAAGTAATTGAAACGGGAAACTTCGGGTTCATCTTAACAGAAGCCCCCTCCCTCAAGATTCCGAAAACATTTTTGGCATAATTCAGTGAATCCAAATCAGATGAATTTTCTGACTTCTTCCAAAATTTTTGATCTGGCAGATTCATACTATTTCAACTTTCCCCATAAATCATTGAGTTCGCTCATGCTTACTGCTGGAGATTCGAGAATCTCGGCATGATGACCGGCAAGCTCACTGCTATTATGCTTTAAATTCTCTCGGCTTATGCCAGCTTCTAGGTTGGAAAACCTGCAAGCCCTAACCAATGCTTCATATCCAAAAGGAGACTCATAAACAGTCGAAAAAACAGTTTTATCGGGATTCTCTTTCGCAAATTTTAATGTTAAACTCCAATCAGTTAAAAGAGTAGGTTTTATAACATAAAAACCGTTCCAACCTTGCTCTTTGGCAGGTTGTGGACTTCCCATCGCAATAATTGTTTCATCAATAGCAAGGGGGAGTTTTGAATTACGGGAAAATTCAAATAATTCATCTCGAAAATCATCGCTTACAGGTTGCTCAAGATATTCGATCCGTTTTTCTGAAGAAAATTCCGTACTCCAAAGGGATAGTTCATTCATGCTCAACGAACCATTTGCGTCCAAACGGACTTTGGAAAATGGATCAAGGGTCCGAAACCATTCTTTTATTTTTTTTATTTCTTCGGATACAGGGAACAGTCCTATTTTCCTCTTCAAAGAAAATCTTCGGGATTCGGAGTTGCGTGTAGAGATTAGATCACTCCTCTCGATTCTTTTAGCTTTTTGATTACTGTTCATTTTCCATATTTCCGAATTCATGCAGCTCAAAGCAGGTGCTAAAATTCCTGAATTTGAAATCTGCTTATTGGATGCCCATTTTTCAGCCTCAATCAGAATCTCTGGTATGGAAGGCTGAAATGGAAACCCCGGAACGGGAGCTATTTCTCCATAAACATACTCTCCTGTCTGCTTAAGTTCTCTCAATACGATAGACTCTCTAACTTCCCAGGAAAGATTGGATGAAAGATGGGGACTATCAAATTTTTGAGAGATGATCTTAAATTCCCTGACGGTATTCATCAATTATTCTTGAGAACAGAGTTTAATTCGGACATAAAAAAAGTATGTCCATTAATGACAAATTACCCAAGCATGGATAAAGAAATTTTTCTCCCCGCAGAACAGTTTTTTGAGCAGACAAAACCTACTGGTCTAACTTTTGATGACATATCTCTGGCCACGAGATATTCTGATGTACTTCCGAGTGAAGCGAATCTGGAAACTAAACTCACCGAACAACTCTCTTTGAACCTCCCTATCTTTTCCTCAGATATGGATACAGTTACGGAGTCAGAAATGGCGATCGCAATGGCTCTTTGCGGAGGAATGGGTTTGATTCACTATAATATGAGTCAGCGGCAACAACTCAAAGAAGTTGCTAGGGTCAAATATCATGTGCACGGACTAATTCAGGACCCAATTACGATTACTGCTGATAAATTAGTTGGAGATGTACTTGAGCTTATTGACAGCAAAGACTTTCAGTTCAGAACATTTCCGATTGTAAAAGAGGATGGGAAGCTACTTGGTCTTCTTCCCGGTCGAGTCGTCAAGCATCGCTATCGGAGTCGTAAGGTCACAGAAGGCATGCTTGCCCGGGACGAAGTCTACACGGTAAAGCAGTCAGAAATCGGAGGAGATCCTATTGAAACTGCAGACCGCTTCTTCAGCGATCACATGGGAATTCATAAACTTTTGGTGGTAGATAATGATGATAAATTGTGTGGGCTATATACTTTAAGCGATATCGAGCGCATCATGGGTGAGGCAGGAAACCACCTAAAACCAGCAAGAGATGCTAATTTTAGACTTTTATGTGGTGCTGCCATTTCGATTCCACGCTTGGAAAATGGGGATATCGATAAAAATGACCTTCTCAGGCATGTTGGAGAGATGGTTGACAAAGGTTTAAACTTGGTCGCTGTCTCTACGGCACATGGACATACTTCAGGTGTAGGAGAGGCAACCAAAATCTTGAGCCAAGAATTTAACCAGCTTTCGATTATGGCTGGCAATGTCACTTCTGGAGAAGGAGTAGAATTTCTAGCCGATGCAGGGGCACAAATAATAAAAGTTGGGCAAGGACCAGGATCTATCTGTACAACCAGAATAGTTGCAGGTGTTGGAATTCCGCAAATGAGTGCCCTTTATGCCGCTTCCGTAAAAGCGAAAGAAAAAGGTATCTCAATTGTTGCGGATGGAGGACTTTCCAAGTCTGGAGATATTGTAAAAGCATTAACCCAAGCAGACGCGGTGATCTGCGGTAGCCTGCTAGCGGGTTGTAGGGAAGCACCCGGGAGAATCATTGAAATTGAAGGAAAATACTACAAGCAATATCGAGGCATGGGGAGCTTAGAGGCGATGAGAGATGGATCAGCCGCCCGTTACGGGCATTCGGCTAAAGATGTGGGTTCAAAAAGTACAGCTGAAGGAATAGAGGCATTGAAAGAAGTCGCAGGAGATGTAACCGAAACGGTCAACCTTCTCGCTGGCGGGATTCGATCAGGAATGGGCTACTTGGGTGCAAAAAATCTTACCGAGCTCAAAAACAATGCTAGGTTTGTGAGAGTAACACCCGCTGGGCAAAGAGAATCCGCACCACACGATGTAATAGAAATCAAAAACAGTGAGTTCTCCCGCTCCTAAGACTAAGTTTTCATGATCAAGCCTAGTAAATCAAAATTTCAGTCTCTCGTGTCTGTCCTCGGAATAAGCATGGGCGATGAAGGAAAAGGCAGAGTTGTTCATGAAATCCTTAATGATATAGAAAAAACAACCGGAACACCAGCCAGTGGAGTCATGAAGGTAAATGGTGGTGCCAATGCGGGACATACTGCTGCTGGGCTTAAATTAAACCTCCTTCCATCTGGAGTTGGTAACCCTCGAGTAAAAGACTTAATTGTTGGTGCAGGCGTAGTTGCGGATCCAAGGAAGTTTTTGTGGGAAGCATTGCCACTAGAAAAAAGAGGCATCTCAGTTCTATCTCGACTAAGAATCGACGAAAAATGTCAGGTTAGTGATCTTTCTCACAGACTCCTTGACTTAGCTTGGGAAAATTATCGGGTGAACCAACTCAAAAAGGAAAGCAGAGGTTCAACTGGTCGAGGTATTAGCCCAGCCTACTGCGATGAAACCGGACAATGGCAAATTTTCTATCAAGCCTTTGTTGACAATCGTAAGCTTTTCGAAACCGATCTTAGGGATCGCGTTCAAAGAGCAGTTGATACCATTCAATATGTTTGTAAGGTAAGTGAAGAGGATTGGTTTGGCTTTTTTGAAACTCTTACAATTGCGGAAAAGCGTGCAAATCAAGAATCCATCAACGATCAAATTTTCAAAGAAGAAGAGTTTGATTTTAAAATCTTTTGCACAGAACATCCATTCGAACTCAATTTTGAGGGTTTAGAGGAGACTTATTGGCAAGCGGGTCAAAAACTTATCGATAGTATTATCGATATAAGACCACAGATCCTTGATGACTTAGGTAATGACAGACCGATTGTGGTCGAATTCGGTCAGGCATATTGGCTTGATAAAAGACACGGATTCACACCGAATGTCACTGCATCTCACACTTTCTCAAGCGAGATATTTCAATCTGCAGGCATTCCCATCAGCAAACTCTCCCAGGTTGGTTGCTGCAAAGCCTACGATACGAAAGTTGGCACTCACCATTTCTTGACCCACATAAATCCGGATGAAAACATTCTCGGAAAGAAATTATCTGAAATGGAGTTCGGAACTTCTACAGGTAGACAAAGAATGGTGGGTTGGTTTGATGCAGTTGAAAAAGGAAATGCCCTTCGTTATGGGGGATTTGATTGGTTAGTCATCAACAAACTGGATGCTTTAAGTTCTTTGAATGCTGATTTTGACGAATTAAAAATCTGTGTTGCTTATAAAAATGAACATGAAGAGATAATAAAGAGCGTGCCTCGTAGCGAAAAAGTCAGAAAATCGCTGGTCCCAGTCTATGAAGAACTCCCCGTTTGGAATGAAGATATAAGCGGATGCAAAAGCTTTGATGCCCTACCCGTTCAGGCTCAAAATTATGTTAAAAAAATGGTTCAGAGTATTTGCGAAGTCGCTTATGGTGAAAACTGGAAAACAAAGGAACTCCCTCAATTACTCTATATTGGGGTTGGTCCCAATCCTGGTCAGGTCATCGACGACTTACCGCCTATTTCTGACATCCTTGATCTTTCCTAAAAATAATATTTCAATTTTTGAAAGATAATCCTCCAGCTCTTGAAAAATTCAGGAAACGAATTTCATGGGAAGATCTCAATCATAACCTAATTGAAAAACAAATTGCGATCTGCGTAGAGGAAGATCTCGGAGGAAATTCACTAGGTGAACCGAGTTTGGCATCGGATATCACAACCAAGTACTGCGAAATCACCACAAAGGGATCAGCTTACCTCACCGCAAGGGAACCCATGATTCTTTGTGGAATCTCCTTGATTCCTCTCATTTTAAAAGTTTTCGGCACAGAGGATATCACTTTCACCTCGAAATATAAGGATGGGGACCCTGTTGCTAAAAATGAATCGATTGGTGCACTCACAGGTCCGCTGAACGAAATTCTTTCTACTGAGAGAAGTATCCTGAATTACCTTCAAAGACTATCAGGAATTGCCACTTCGACATTGCATTTTAAAAAAAAGATAGATGATTACGGAGTAGGATTGCTAGACACCCGTAAAACTACCCCGGGATTAAGATTCCTCGAAAAATATGCAACTGCTTGCGGAGGCGGTTTTAACCACCGACTTGGACTTCACGATCGGATTCTCATCAAAGACAACCACCTTGCCGCGGTGCAAGCAACTCACGGCATAGTCTTGGAGAACTTTCTTCGTGCTGTCGTAGAAAAAAACACGCCTAATTATCTTATCGAAGTTGAAATCGATGAAATCGAACAACTCGAGCCCGTAATTAGTGCTGGAGTAGATGCAGTATTGCTAGATAACTTTTCTCCTAGTTTAATCGAACGAGCTATTATGATAAATAATAACAGGGTGGTAATCGAAGCAAGTGGAGGCATCACCGAGACCAGTATCTCAGATTACGCCAAAGCGAAGCCCCACTTCATTTCAACTGGTGCTCCAGTTCACTCAAGTAGATGGATAGACATCGGTTTGGACTGGAACTGATCATAAAATGGCAAAATACCCTGCAGGTAAGAGAAAAAAAGTTGGAACTCCTAAAATAGTTTCAAGATCCAAAGCTGAAAAAGATCCCAGCAGTTATGTATTGCGGATGCTTCTGAATGCCTCTCCTTATTATGTGTCAGGTAGTGTATTAGCCCAAAAACTTAAAATGTCCAGGGTCGGGATTTGGTCGAGGATTGATAAATTAAGAAAAGCTGGTCTCACAATTGAAGCTTCACAAAATCTAGGCTACCGCTTAGCAGGAGAACCAAATCAACTTAACTTACCGCTTCTAAACGCCTGGATGAAAGAGAACAGAAAGGTTTGTGATGTATTTATCCATAATGAAGTAGATAGTACGAACAGCGAGGTAGAGCGGTTGTTAGCAAATGATACCAAAACCCCGTTTGCGGTATTATCAAATGAACAAAAAAGAGGACGCGGGAGATTAGGTCGTTCTTGGCATAGTCCTAAGGGAGGAAACATTTATCTCTCACTAGGTTTCAGACCAAATATTCAAGCAATTCGCCTAAGGAACTTCACCCTCTGGCAAGGTCTTAATATTTGCAGATTCCTGAGACATTTTATGGGTACTGAAAAAATAATGATCAAATGGCCAAACGACATTTATTTTGACGGGAAGAAACTGGCAGGAATGCTCACTGAAGCTTCGATTGACTGTGAAAGTATCCGTACATTGATATTTGGGATCGGAATAAATGTGAACATTCCAACCCAACATTATCCCAAAAATTTAGCCAAGCACTCGAATTCCTTGCAGAACATAAATGCTGAACAAATACGAATCCATGAATTGGCCGCTAAACTCATTAAAATAATTCTATTGAGTTACAAGGATTGTGTTTCCAAAAATTTAGAAGAGGAACTGGTCAATGGATGGTCAGAGGTCGATGAGCTAAGTGGTAAAAAGATTAAGGTCAAATGTGGAAACGAAAATTTTCAGGGTAAAGCCGCTGGAATTGATATTGATGGTAACCTTCTTTTAAAACTCAGGAATGGCAGAATGAAAAAAGTCCACAGCGGAGAAATTGAAGTACTTGCCTGATTGCATTTATCTATGAATAAAATCCAGTGCTTAGATATTGGCAATTCGAGTACAAAGCTTGGCATATTTCAGGGCCAGGAGCTTGGTAGCTTCATTCAATTTGAAACCAAAGAGCTTATCTCAAAGCCAGAGCTACTTGCATCAGAAATTTTAAAGAATGATGTAGATTTAGTCTACTGCTCAGTCGTTCCTCAAGTAGAAGATGTCTTTAAAAAAGCCATAAGTTCTTTTCGAAAAGAAATATTTGCGATCAGCCCAAACTTCTGTGGGGGGATTCCCATATCATACTCCAATAAAGAGGAAATTGGTGCCGATAGAATAGCCAATTCAATTGCGGCTTTCCACTTACTGTCTCTACCCTGTGTTGTGATTGATTTGGGCACAGCCACAACTTTTGACATTATATCTCAACATGGTGGTTATGAGGGTGGAATCATACTCCCCGGTCCTCAAGGTTTCCTTGATTTTCTTGAATCGAATACCGCGTTGTTGCCTAAAGTTAAATTACAAAAAGATCATCAGCCCCAATTCGCATATGGTAGAAGTACTGAAGAAGCTATGCTTCTTGGTGTGTTTACTGGTTATCCAAAGATGATTAAGGGAATAGTTGAAAACTTAAAAGCAGACCTCATAGAGAAATACTCAAAAGAAGTTAAGTTTGTAATCTGTGGTGGATCCTCCCTTAATTTAAATATTAAAGAAATCGAGATATCCGAAAATCTAACTTTGCAAGGACTTCGCATAGCATATGAAGTTCACAATAAAGAAATAATTCGATGAGTACTGAACCCAAACCGCTTCCAATTATTGAGGTTTTGAATCTGAAAAAAAGGTACGGTCTCATTCAGGCACTCAAAGGTATCAGTTTCTCCGTGGGAAAGGGGGAAATTATAGGTTTTCTTGGACCGAATGGGGCAGGCAAAAGTACTACGCTCAAGATTCTTTCTGGATTAATACCAGCAGATTCAGGTGAGGCCAAAGTTTGTGGTGTGGATTTAGCCGAGGAGGAAGGTGAAGTCAGAAACCACATTGGTTTTTTGCCAGAAAACAATCCACTACCCGAAGAATTGCGTGTAATAGAATACCTAAAGTTCCGAGCTATGCTGAAGGGACTCAGGGGTAGTAGAAAACGAGATCGTATTAGAATCGCCCTTGATATCTGCGATTTAGAAAGAAAAGTTTCGGAACGAAAGATAGGTAATTTGTCAAAAGGCTATAAACAAAGAGTGGGAATCGCAGATGCATTGTTGACTGAACCCCGTTTAGTTATTCTTGATGAACCAACCATAGGACTCGATCCCAGACAATCCGCTGTTACACGAAAGATGATGGAACGATTGCGAGGTGATGTAACATTCCTACTGTCTAGTCACATCTTATCTGAAGTAGAGGCTTGTTGCGACCGAATGATTATCTTAAGTCACGGCCAAATTGTCGCTGAGGGAACCTTAAATCAACTCCAAAAAGAATTCATCAATCGTACCATTTTCGAAGTGGTTGCCTTAACCAACAGAATGTCATTACAAAAAAGTGTAAGAGAAATTGATGAAACCTGTGAATTGCTACAAGACGAACCGGTAGATGTCAGCGGTAAGAAGAGATTTATATTTTCCACTGAAAAAGGAGAAGTCGTAGCGGAAGCTATTTTAAGATATCTTGTGAAAATTCCTGATCTTCGAGTGTTCGAGTTTCAAATTGAAAGACCTGACTTGGAAACGATCTTCTTACGAGCGACCAAAAAGAACTGGGAAGAAAATGATCACCTTGGGAAAAAACGGAGCGGTTTCAAAAAGAGTAACCAATTGATTTGATCATGACACAAGGATATTGGGTTATTTTACGAACGGAAATTTTTAGTTTATTCATTTCGCCCGCGACTTATGTTTCTACCTTCTACTTCTTGGCATTACTTGGAGTTGGATTTCGTTTTTTTATTGAAAGTTTCACAGGTACAAATTGGATACTGCCCCCTTTATCCTCTTTGGCACTAGGATTACTCTTCGGTGCACCTGCCTTAATTCCGTTTCTGACGATGAGAACAATTGCGGAGGAACGAAGGCTTGGGACCTTGGAAACGCTCATGACTGCACCTGTAAATGCGGTTTCCATTATCGCAGGAAAATGGAGTGCTAGTTATCTCTTCTACTTAATGATCTGTTGCGGTGCCTATGCCTACCCCCTCCTCGTCTGCATCATTTTCCCAGAACAAGCAAAAAGCCTGGGTTTCAATCAACTTGAACACTGGATTGGTGGTTTCACATTCCTAATGTCTTTTGGGGCTAGTTTTTGTGCCATTGGGATCTTCTCCAGTTCTATAACCAGAAATCAAATGGTTGCAGGCATGCTAAGTTTTTCTCTTATCACTCTATATTTAGCAGTTATGGCATTTTCTTATGGGGAACCCTCCCAAGCCGATCAATTTAATTCCTATGAGGATTTATTTGCTATGCTTGGTGGGTCTCTTTACAGGGGCTTGGACAAGATCCAATTCTTTGCCCTAGGGGTATTACATATCCCTACCATCCTACATCAGTTGATTGTGGTTTTTTTCTTTCTAAGCCTGGCCACCTTACAAATAGAAAAAATTAGGCACTAAGATGGACTTTCGTAATTCAACGAGAAACAAAAAAATCGAACACTGGCTGATTGTGGTCTTGATCAGTTCACTTTGTTTGGGACTCAACTTCTTTGTATCCAAATCTAATTGGCAAGTAGACTTATCTTCGGAAACTAGATACTCACTTTCTAGGGAAAGCATTGCCCTGCTAAATAAGCTTCAGGAACCTGTAGAAATAATTGTCACAATTAAGGAAAAAAATAATTTACCTAAAATTACCCAAAAATTCCTTCAGGATATTAAGCTTTTATTTGGAGCTCTTGAAAACGCCCCGACATCTAAACAGATCAGAACCACATATCTGGATGTAGATTCTCCGCGGAATCTCCCCGATTACTTAAGCGAATTTCAATTAAGTGAATCGAATGTCATCGTTGTGGCGTCTAAAGGTGGTGGACAAAAAACTCTTTTTAAATACGAGGTCCAAGCAACTGCGAATCCTTATGACAACACAACTCCTTTTCGATCTGATGATTCAGCTGCAAGACAAGCACTATGGGAATCTAAATTTTATTCGGATTGGAAAGAAAGCTATAATGGCGTACTTGAACCAACAAAGTTCAGGGGAGAGGAAAATATCGTCCGGGCTATACTCGAAATTGCTGGTCAAAAAAACAATCGTAACACCGCTTATTTTAGCTCAGGTCATGGAGAAAAAAGCCCCTTTGATCTTGATGCTCAAAACGGTTTGTCTGCATTCTCTGAAATACTACAAGACAGGAACATTAAAGTAGCAACGATTGACTTGAGCTTAACAAAAAGAGTTCCTGATGACGCCCTTATGCTAGTAATTGGCGGTCCAAAGGGTACATTTCAAGAGCAAGAGGTTGCCAGTATTCAATCATTTCTGAACAGAAGAGGAGGAAAGCTTATTTTAGCAATAGACCCCGTTGAAGAGCTATCTGTCCTTGATAGACCAGCATTCGGATTAAGGTCGATCCTCAAAGAATGGGGCATTCGATGTCATGATATGCTGATTTACGATGCTAGTCCTGAAAACTACGATATTTTCACTGGCTCCTACATCCTTAGAACATATCTAGAGAAAGATAATCACGAAATTATAAAACAGCACACAAAGCTTGGACTTTCGATTCAGAGCGATCGGTGTAGACCGGTTGAAACACTCAAAAATAGTATATCTAACTCAACCACCAACGAAATACTTTTCACCTCTCAAAATGCACTTGGACTCTCGGGTTGGACACAAAGGAAATTTCCACCTAAAAAAAATGAACTACTCGATCTTGAAGGAAACATTCCAATAATATCAACTTCAACAAGAACTCTAAATTCAACTCTTCAATCCAGCTCAAATGGTAAAGTTATTGTTCTTGGTAGCTCATCTATACTTTCAAATAAATATTTAACCAAAAGCTCGGGAAATCAGTTGCTTGGTAAAAACATAATTTATTGGATTAATGAAACTCCAGAAATGTTAGACATACCACCCCGTGAAGTTGATACATTTACAATTTCAATGCAGAAAGAGGAGTTCGGATTACTTCTTTATTCCATTGCAATTATTCCGGCGTTTATAGCACTAACCGGAATTTTTGTAGGTTGGCTCAGAAAAGAATTATGAAAAAAGGAAAAATACTTCTGATCATAGCAAATGTAGTTGTTGGTTTCGCAATTTACTTGTCACTCAAGGATAGAGAAAAGAAGGAAATGTCTTTCGAAGAAATTTTAATTTCTACTTTATCAAATTTAAAATCACTGGAAATTCACCCTGATAATTTTAGTAAAACAATTAAAATTGAAAAAAAATCCAACAATTGGAGTGTTGTCGAGCCATTCGTTTGGAATTCAAACAACCTAGCTCTTTCTAATTTCCAAACGAAACTATCTCACCTTTCTGCAACTAAATTATATGAAATAAGTGAGCTTCGAAAAAAAGGTGAAATAATTGAAGATTATGGAATAACCGAAAATTCACCTTCCATCAAAATAGCAGACAGCAGTAGTCACATTGAACTCAAATTTGGATCTTCAACAAGAAACAAAAATAATCTTTACAGTCTCATTCATATTTCGCGTCTAAATAAAAAATTTATCTTTAAATTAGACAGTGACATATCAACTTTCTTCAAAACTCAAGTAATTGATTGGACTGAAAATAGTTTCATCAAAACACCGTTGTATGCCATTGATAATCTTTCAATATCCTTCGAAAATAAAGACGGTCTAAAAAACACAACCAGTCTGGAAAAACAGGAGGAAGAATGGCATTTCACCCAACCTTTTTTAGGAAAAGCCGATACTGAAAGAGTGCTACTGCTTCTGAATAGCTTAATTTCTGCAAATATAATCGATTATGAAAATGAAAGTAATGACCTAAATAGTTCATCCAAAAAATGGCGTGCAGAACTTTCTGTCAGCGGATTTAATCGAACTGAAAACTTTGTTTTTCAGGAAAACAAGGATGGGAAGATCTGGGGACAATCTAATGGAACCGAAACCAAGTTTATTTTAGATCAATCCTTTCTTTCACAACTAAATGATTGGAGTACTCGATTAAGGAGTAGAACAATTTTTGATTTCTCTCTGCAAAGAATAAACGAATTAGAAATTTCACAAGAAAACAAAAAAGTCAAAATTTCCAAAACTGAGAATAATAGTTGGGTAGTTGGTGAAACAAATGGATCGGAAATGGAATTTATGGTTGCGGATGAAAATGAAATTCAAACTTTTTTCAGAGAAATAAATTCGGCGACTATTGAGCAATTCCTTTCTATTCGTATGGAAGAAAATTCTTCAATTGAAGACGATGGGGGTAGTACTATTTTCACTGTAAATACAATCGATAACGATTCGAATTTTGATACTTATCTTTTCTCCAGAACAACGGACGAAGATAAGATTTGGACAGTAAATGTAAAAGGTCGTTCCCTTCTTTGTCTGGTTGAAAGAGACTTCAATAGCTTATTAGGTATCAGTGCATTAGACTTTCGATCAAAGAATATTCTTCCCGAAAATTATAAGTTCACAGAATTACGGCTTTCCAAAATAGATTCAAACGAAAGTAGAACCATAAAATTAGAAAATGATACACAGTCATATAATATTTTGTCTAATTTCATGGCTGAATCATTTATCAGTAAAGAATTTATAGATGATGGTGTATGGATAGCAGGAGATTGGATTCCCTGGAACTACCAATTGTCCTTTACAACCGGAGACACAAACAACACGCAAACATATGATTTCAAATTGAGTGAAAGAAAAGGAGCTACCACCTGGTATGGAGGTGATCAAAGTACAAATCTGATATTTAATTTACCCATAAATATTATCGATGACCTCGATGAACTTTTTAAAAGTATCGAATAGGTGAGGTATTATTTACACCTCTAGTATTTTGAAACCCAGAAATACATACGACTCTCTCAAATCAACAAGTTTGATTAACAAAGTACTTTTGATTCTCCTTACTAACCTGATTGGGTTCTATTTTGTTCAAGATATCAAAATAAGAATACCAAATTTTATATCTAATGCTTTGATTAATTTAATTTGGGACTCCAAAGACTTCGTTACAGATCACCAGGAACTACATGTTACTATTTCTGGTGATGTTATATTTTCTGATTTGAGATTGAATACAGAAGGTGGGTCAGGACTATTTGTTAAAAATGGGAAAATAAAACTTAATCCAATTTCATTCATAGATAACACCAGAAATCCTCTAGAAAATTTTGACATAAGAGATATTTCGTTGATCTCTCCTGAGCTATCAAAAAAACAACTAAATATTAATTGCTTTAGATTTAATTTTATTGGAGAAAATCAATGGTTCTATGAGATAGATTCAAATTTATTTGATAAGTCATTTAAGTCTAAAGGTGTCTTTAAAACAATCGCACGAGAACAACATAAAAAACCAAAATCACTAAATATCGGAGCAATTTTGACTGAGATTTCTCAATTTGGACAAAAAGCGGAGAAATACTTAAACCAGTTATCAGCCAAAAACTTTTTCAATAAAGTTAAAGTTGAAAATCGCTTAGCAGGTTTTAATAAAATTGAATCTATATCTGAACCAGTTCAGCAACGAGAGTTCCACTTCGACCTAACATCATCCACTTCTCTATTATCAATAAGTGAAGATTTCACCAGTTCTTCCGCTTCTATTTCTGTAGGAGAGCTTTTGCTTGAGGTAGGCAATCAATCCTTAAGTTCACGAAACTTTCGGGGGAAAATAAATTTTAAAGACTCCTCATTAAAATCAATCTCACTAAAATTCAGGGAATTAGATTGTGATGGAAAAATAAAAGGAAAGTTAGATCCCTTTGATTTACAAATTCGAAAAAAAATAGAGCATTCAAATCTATTGCTTTTCTCTAATTCAAAAGGCTTCAAGTCCTCTTTAAGGTATCAAAATGGTGCAAATAAAAAGTCTGTCCGTGGCTTTCTGCATCTTAAACCTAATGCCCTAAAGATAAGTTGTAATAAAAATGGTAATGAACTAAAGATTGTTGCCGGTGATTCATTGAAAGTTAACTTTGATTCAAACCAAGCAAGTACTGATGAAAGTTTTCCTACCTTGTATTCAGTTATCGCGAAGAACTTTTCAGTTCTGGATGCACCCAAAGGGAATTATTATTTTGGCGGAGAGATAAAAAACGATCTATCCATCGAGGTAAGAAATGCTACCGGTTTAATGGGTAGAAGTTATGTTCAGGGAACCTACACGCAGAAATGGAATCCGCATGAGTATGAATTTCGTCTTAAAGGATACTGCTATCCACAAGACATAAATAATTGGTTAGGTTTATGGTGGTCCAATTTGTGGAAAAACTTTTCATTTCCTGCCGAAATTCCCTACGGAGATTTCAGGATTTCAGGGATTTGGGCTGGTCCGGTTGGGAATTCACGCACCTTTGGTATTGTCGATGCAAAAGAATTTATCTACAAAGGATTCAAATCTAAAGGTTCAACTATTCTTGCCAAGGTTGATGGCAATGAGACCCTAATAGAAAGCCAAAATATTTCACACGATTTTGGAGAACTCGAAGGTAGCCTTAACTTTCCAAGAAAGCATAAGAAATCGCCTACTTTTTTATTTTATTCACTTGATGGGAGTTACCCTTTGAACCAAGCAAGATCAATATTTGGTGAAGAATTTGAAAGTGCAATCGAAGATATAAACGCAACGAGTATATTTTGCAGTGCTTCCGGTCACATCCCAAGTGTTTCGCAGCAAAATTCTTCAGAGAGCGAATTCTCCCTCAAACTTCAATCAAGAGAGCCAGTCCGATTTAAAGGTATTGAAATTAGTAACTTTAATGGCCAAATAACAAAAAAATCATCTTTGATCGAAGGAGGCTTCCCCAAGCTTCAAATTGCAAATGGTTTCGGGCAGTTGAACATTGAAATTGACTCTAATGGGAGCGAAGAAATTTCTAAAATCAATTTCAAATTACGAGATGCAAATAAAAATCTTCTTTTCCAAGATTTGATTACTGCGAAAAAACAAGGCTATTTTGATGTATTTGGAGATCAGGAAGACGAATTTGTTTCAAACAAATTTGAAAGCCCAGGCGAAGGTATTTTGAACTTATCGCTTCAGGCTGAAGGCCCCATTAGTAATCCTCTGCAATTTGAAGGAACAGGAATGATTCAGTTAAATGAACCTAAAATTGGACAAATTAATCTTTTGGGAAAGATCAGTGAAGGTTTATCAAACTTAAAGATACCTCTCCCTTCAGGAGCCTTTTCATTTAACGAACTAATAATTCCTTTTAAACTTAATAACGAAACAATGAGCTTCGATAACTTACAGCTTACAGGTCCGATATCAAAAATTAGTTCCAAAGGAAGTTTCAATTTATCGTCTGGTACGATAGATATTATTGCCAAGCTTAGTTTGATTGGAAACCTCCCCTTGCCTCTTATCAAAAATTTAGTTCAGTTGGCAGACCCAATTTCAAGAATGGCTGAAATTAAAATAACTGGTAATTTTAGCAAACCGAAATGGGAACTTCTTTTGTCCAATAATTAACAAAATTTATAATTTGTAATTAAAGGAGAAAAACTTGTGAGTAATCGAATATTGCATGATTGCAAAATTAAGTTTTGCTGATCTTATAAAATAAACAACACACAGGAGGAAATCACTTTGGACTTAAGCGAATTAAAAGGCATCATTAATTTAATGCAAAAATCAGATCTCACTGAACTCGAGATCGAATTACAGGATTTGAAGCTCAGACTGGCTAGACCAGGTGCAGGGCAAGCGGTCTACGAACCAATAATAAAGCACGCACCTCAGCAGCAACCTGTGCCCACACCTACAGATGAGTCAAAAGCAAAAGCGTCTTCTCATGACGATGGCACAGAAACTTTCAATTCTCCTATGGTCGGTACATTCTATCGCAAACCATCCCCGGACGATCCACCCTTCGTTGAGATTGGTAAGAAAATAAAGACAGGAGATGTTCTTTGCATAGTTGAAGCAATGAAAGTAATGAATGAAATTCAGTCTGAATTTAATGGTGAAATTGTAGAAATATTAGTTGAGGACGGAGAGAGCGTGGAATATTCTCAACCACTCTTCAAGTTTCGAAGGGGATAATCGAATGATTCGAAAAATCCTCATTGCAAATCGAGGTGAAATTGCACTACGCATCGTAAGAGCCTGCAGAGAATTAGGGATCCAGACACTTGCAGTTTATTCAGAAGCAGATGAACAATCGCTCCATGTACAGCTCGCTGATGAAGCCATATGTATCGGACCCGCTCCAAGTAATGAAAGTTATTTAAGGGCTGACCGTATTTTGAGTGCAGCTGAGATTGCTGATGTTGACGCTATTCATCCTGGCTACGGCTTCTTATCTGAAAACGCTGAATTCGCTGAACAATGTGAATCTTGTAATATCACATTCATCGGTCCCCGCTCTGATACCATTCGTAAGATGGGTGACAAAGCCAAAGCAAGGGAAACGATGGAAAAAGCCAAGGTTCCCATCATTCCCGGAAGTGAAGGTGCAATACACGATGAGAAAGAAGCCCTAAAAGTTGCTCAGAAAATTGGTTTTCCAGTTATAATTAAGGCGGTCTCAGGAGGCGGAGGCAGGGGTATGAGAATTGCCCACAATGCAGTTTCATTTACCAGGGAATTTCAATCAGCTAGATTAGAAGCTCAAAAAGCTTTTGGGGATGGATCTCTTTATGTCGAAAAATATTTGGAAAACCCAAGGCACATTGAATTTCAAATCATGGCCGACAAACATGGCAATGTCGTTCACCTGGGTGAGCGAGATTGCTCAGTACAGAGAAGACATCAAAAAGTAATTGAGGAAGCTCCCTCGCCCTTTCTAGATAAGACTCTTCGAAACCGGATGGGGAAAGCGGCCATTAAAGCAGCAGAAGCTTGTGATTATGTCAATGCCGGCACCATTGAATTCTTGGTCGATGCCAAAGGAAATTTTTATTTCATCGAAATGAACACTAGGATTCAGGTCGAACACGGAGTCACTGAAGAAGCAACCGGAGTAGACTTGATCAAGGAACAAATTCAAGTTGCATCAGGTAATCGACTCAGCTTTTCACAAAAAGACGTAGTTCTTAGTAAACACGCCATTGAATGCAGAATTTGTGCAGAAAACCCTGCAAGAAACTTCATACCCTCGCCTGGTACGATTGATTTATATTACGCCCCAGGCGGGCATGGAGTAAGAGTTGATTCTCATGCGTACGGAGGATATACAGTTTCTCCGCACTACGACAGCATGATTTGTAAGCTAATTACCTATGGCAGAACTCGAAAAATTGCGATGGATCGAATGTATCGTGCTCTAAGTGAATATATAATTAGAGGAATTGATACCAACATCGAATTTGTCAAAGCAGTCGTGCTTGATCCAGCATTTAGGCAAGGAGAAGCAACAACTTCTTATGTTGAAGAGTTCTTAGCTCGTGCCCCAAAAGATTTATTTGAAAATGATAAAAGCGATTAACTACTCATCATAATGACAAAGAAGAAACCAGAAACCGAGGAAGAGATAATCCCAACTATTTCAGAAGAATCAAGTGAGCTTGGAACGATCAGAATCAATCACAGTGTTGTTGCTGGGATAGTTCGATTAGCAACTCAGTCCGTTCAAGGAGTGGTGAATGTAGGGGGAGGTGGTGTCGTCGAAGGATTGACCGATTTCTTCTCCAAAAAAGAGTCCGAGCGGGGGGTAAAAGTTACTGAATCACCTGAAGGTGGATATGAAATCGAAGTCAGGGTGGTCCTAGAGTTCGGTGTAGATTTAGCAAAAATTGGTATGCAAATCCAGGAAGCAGTACGAGACCAAATCTTAGCAATGACTGGAAATCATGCCAAAAATATAGATGTCGTCATTGATGATATCAAAATGGACTCCGGAGATAAAGATTCAGATGATGATAATTGGACATCAAATGCCTCAAACTAGCTTTTGAATGCCATTAGATCTCGAAAACTTTTGGCTATGGGATCTAGAAGACGCGGTCACTAACCCTGTCTGGTGGTACTCTTGGGTACTACTTGGATTATTAATTCTTATTCTTTGGATTTCCAAACGAATCAAGAAAGACCTAGTCCCGATTTTGTCTGATGAAGAAGGCAATGTAAGAATAACTCCGCATGCCCTTCAGGAACTTGTCAGTAAATCGTGTATTGAAATGGAAGGCATTCATGCACCTTCCACGACTATCAAATGTCAGAATGGAAAAGTTCGATTGTTAGTCAGGTTGCAAGTGAATACGAATTGCAATGTAAAAGAAGCTAGGCAAGAACTAAGAAAAAAGATCGAGAGTATAATGGTTGAAAATCTTTGTTTTTCGAATTTTGGAGGAGTTGACTTAATCATTAAGGGTTTTAAAGACTCAAAATAACTTATTGCATTTTCCTACCTCTTAAGAACTGGCTTGGAAAACTCTATGGGTAATAACTTTCCCCGTACTTCTGCGAACCAAGTTGAAGATCGTTTTTGTTTTATAAAGTCAGCTTTAATGTAAGCAGTCCCAATTGGAGTCTTAGCCAAGGGAGAAAACCCTCCAGACAATACCCTGCCTGCACTGTTTTCGTTAAAGAAAATAGAGCTTCCTTCACGAGGAATTCTTCGATCGCGAACTTCATAGTGCAAAACTTGACCAAAATTTTTCTCATTCAGTTGTTTTTGCAAAGCCAGTTTACCCACAAAATCTTCTTTATCTAAGCAAACAGCCCACAACAACCTAGCCTCGACAGGAGAAATTTCTTCAGAAATCTCATGCCCGTGGAGACAGAAACCAGCCTCCAGTCTCAATGAATCACGAGCCGCAAGCCCAACCCAAGAAGTATCGGTAGAGGAAGATGAAATTAAGCTCGCAAATTTTGACAAGACACTAATGGGCAAAAAGATTTCAAATCCGTCTTCTCCTGTATATCCAGTCCTCGCAATGTAGCTTTGTTCTCCCCATATTTCCCTTTTGGCAAAATGCATGCGAGAGATATTGGAGCAATACTCTGGCATTAATTTATTAAGAAAGTGGATTGCTTTAGGACCTTGCAAGGCTATCAACCCATAAGCATCTGAAAGATCTGTAAGAGAACATTCGAAGGACTCGACAAAAGTCTGTAAATGTAAAAAATCTTTATGAGCATTGGATGCATTAACACAGAGAAAAAATTCATCCGAAGATATTCGATATACAATCAGATCGTCGATTACACCTCCGTTTTCATTACACATCAAAGAATAGATAGCCTGACCATCTTGAATTCTATTTAAATTATTAGTGAGAACATAATTCAAAAAATCAATTGCCTCCGGTCCTTTGATTAATATCTCGCCCATATGACTCACATCAAAAAAACCTAACTCCTCACGAACTCTCAGATGCTCAGCAACAGAACTGCCATACGAGACCGGCATATCCCAACCAGCGAAAGTAGTAAATTTGGCGGAGTTACTAAGGTGAAAATCGTGAAGTGGTAATCGTTTTATATTATTCATAGAGATCAAGGCTTGCCTTCATCTTTACCAAAGACTTTCCTGTCTAGAAATGATAAAAGACCCAGTCAAAAAAATCATTCGCATTTAACAAATGACAATCGAACTTGTTTTAGCAATAAGTCTAACGATTGGGATCTCTGCACTTTGTTCAACCCTCGAAGCTATGATTCTTAGCATTACCGTAGCTGAAATTGAATCACTTAAGGAGAAAAAACCAAAAAAAGGAAAACTTCTCGAAAAATTTAAAATTGAATTGGAAGAAACCAGCTCAGCCATTCTAAGCTTAAATACCATTGCTAATACACTCGGAGCCACCCTCGTAGGAGGGCTAGCTGAAAAAACCTTCGGTAGCCAAGGTAACAGTCTTCTTATTTTTGCTCTTGGTATGACTTTAGGAATTTTATTTTTCTCTGAAATCCTGCCTAAAAACCTAGCTGTCTCATATCGCTACGAGATGGCACAGAGACTCGTTATTCCACTGGCTGTAGTAAGATGGTGTATGGCACCAATTTCTAAAATTTGTAAGGTTACAGTTAGAGCTATTGTGCCTCCCAAAGACAAACAAACAGAAAGCGATGAACAAGAAATAATTCTTTTAGCACAGAAAGGTGCGAAAGAAGGAACATTGACCAGTGAGGAGAGCGACCTGGTTACAAATGCCCTTCAACTAGACAAGCTCAAGGTGGAAGAAATAATGACTCCAAGAACAGTTATGTTTGCACTAGACGAAACATTAACTGTTGAGCAAGTATTTAGAGAACACCCAAATATTCCTTTCGCAAGAATACCGGTAACTCAGGAAAATATTGACCACATCTCTGGTCTAGTAAGACGAAGAGACCTGCATAGTGCCTTAGTGGATGGGAAAGGTAAAAAAACGATCAGGGAATTATCCAGGGAGGTTATTTTTGTCCCTGAAAACGCAACCGCAGACAAAGCACTTAGGTTATTGCTTAACGAGCATTGCCAGTTAAGCGTAGTCGTCGATGAATATGGCTCTGTAGCTGGTGTTTTAGCGATGGAAGACATCATCGAAAGTATTATCGGGCAAGAGATATTTGAGCATGATGATATTGCAGTCGACATGAGAGAATTGGCGAAAAGGCGTCATGAGTCTCAAAAACTCAAAAAAAATAAATAAATCGATAGATGTCATTTTCCTTATCAAATTCTTCCTATTGGATTCATGACTTAAGCCCATTTCTTTGGAGGTTCCCTGGTGAATTAGCTAATTGGGGTCCTGGAGGAATAAGGTGGTATGGAATATCCTATTTGCTGGGATTCATTTCTGCTTATTTTCTTCTAAAATTATACTTCAAACATAATCGAAGTCCTTACGACCAAGAGCAGATTATGAATCTTATTACTTTTCAAATAATAGGAGTTCTGATTGGAGGAAGAATTGGGTACTTGCTTTTATACCAAGGTGAAAAATTTCTTAGCGACCCCTTGACGATTTTTAGAGTCTGGGAAGGAGGCATGGCGAGCCATGGTGGATTCGTTGGAGTCTTTGTTGCCACACTTTGGTATGCTAAAAAATCCTCTCAAAGTATTAAACCAATTGGCGATTTAATCGTTTCGATCGTTCCTCCGGGGCTATTTTTCGGTAGAATAGCAAATTTTATTAATGGAGAGCTTTGGGGGAAAGTAACCCAGGTTGAATGGGGAGTAATCTTTCCCAAGGCACCTGATTTCGCTTTGGGAATGGCTAGACACCCATCACAGATTTATGCTGCAATTTCTGAAGGGCTGATTCCATTTATTTATATTCAATGGAGATTTTGGAGGTCTTCGATAACAAATAAATATCCTGGTCAATTAGCAGGAGAATTTCTAATTCTTTATTCCATTGCCAGAATTTTCAATGAACTTTTTCGGGAACCAGACGCCACTTTGCTTTTCGGAATAAGTCGGGGTCAGTTTTATTCAATTTTCCTTCTAATTGGCGGTGTTTTCATTGTTTATTGGGCAAGAAAAGCTGAAGATGTCGCAAAATAAATCTAGATACTTATAAAGTTGTTCACTTTTAAACCCTAATTATTTTCGTTTTGTCAATTATTTGTCTTTGACACCATGAATACTTAGGGGAGAAATAGATTTTAATTCTTTTACTATGCTCGCCAACATATTTGGATTTCTATCAAACGATATCGGTATTGACCTTGGAACCGCCAACACCTTGGTTTTTGTACGCGATCGGGGTATCGTCTTGCGTGAGCCAAGCGTAGTTGCCAGGTACAAAACGAGTAAAAAAGTTTGTGCTGTGGGTGCAGACGCTAAACGAATGCTGGGAAGAACACCTGGAACTATTGAAGCACTACGACCGATGAAGGATGGCGTCATTGCGGACTTTGAAATATCTGAGGCTATGCTTCGGTATTTCATTGAAAAAGTAGACAAAAGAAAATTGGTCCCACCCCGCGTAGTGATTGCAGTCCCTTCTGGAATCACCGCCGTAGAAAAAAGAGCCGTTAAAGATTCTGCCATTCGTGCGGGGGCAAGAGAAGTTTTGCTGCTCGGCGAGCCAATGGCTGCTTCGATTGGTGCAGGTCTGCCTATCGATGAAGAATATGCTAACATGATTGTGGACATTGGTGGGGGTACCACAGAAGTTGCAATTATTTCTATTTCGGGAGTTTCTTACCAAAGAAGCATTCGTGTCGGTGGCGATGAATTGGACGAAGCAATTATTGCTTACATGAAAAGAGCTTACGGACTTTTAATCGGGGAAAGGACAGCTGAAGAAATTAAGTTTAGCGTTGGTTCAGCAGCAGCAATTGACTCAGGAGAGTTGAGCATGGATGTTAGAGGTAGAGATGCCACTGCAGGGCTACCTAAGACGATCCACATTACATCACAAGAAATCCGTGAGGAAGCACTCAAAGAAGTCGTTTCCCAAATTGTGGATTTGGTCAAAAACGCACTCGACAGATGCCAACCCGAACACTCTGCGGATTTAATCGATAGGGGAATAGTGCTTGCGGGTGGTGGGGCACTGATCCGTGGCTTGGATCAGGTAATAAGTGACGCTACCGGTCTTTCCGTCATACAGGCTGAAGACCCACTTTGCTGCGTTGCCAACGGTACAGGTAAATTTCTTAATTTGCTGGGTACTTTGAGCCGCGAGCAAGTCGACCGACTAGTCACTCAATAGTTGGGCACCTTTGGCCAATAATAAACAAAGGCCAAATGGAAAACCCTTCTTTTTTCTGGGAATCATTCTTGTTGCATGGCTACTAGTCCCAACAGCATGGAAAATTATATTCAAATCAGCATTTGACGAGTTTCATGCTCCCATCTGGGAAGCAAGCAGCCGAATTCATGATCTGTCCCATTATTGGGGTCATATTTCAGACTCCAAAAATACGCTCATCGAGAAAGGCCGTGACCATCAGAGAATCTTATCAGATGCTTATTTACAAATAAGCAGGAAAGAAGATCTCCAAAGGGAACTGAAAACCCTACGAATATTAAACAAAGAAATTGGAGATTTAGAAAAATCTTTAAATCTTTTACCCACTCTTTCAGTTTCTCCAGAGTTGGCTCGGGTCAATCATCGGACTATTTCAGGCTGGTCTCAAAATTTTGAGATCAATAAAGGAGAAAACTTTAAAATCAATCAAGGAGCGGGTGTTATTTCGGCAATCGGCATGGTGGGTAAAATAGAAAAAGTTGGCTCCCGCTCTTCAACGGTCCAACTTTTAACCAATCAGGAGTTCCGAGTTGTTGCTCATATAAAAGGAGATGCAAGACCCATTACTTATAGAGGTGCAGGTGTTTCGTTCGGCAGGCAAAATCTTGGTTTCATAATGGATATTCCCCAGGATGTATCGATTCCCAAGGATGGTTTTCTTGAAATTGTCAGTTCATCCCTCGGAGGAACTTTCCCACAAAATTTAAGCATTGGAAAGGTCTTCGAATTGGAACCCAGTGTGGACGGTTTGTTCCAAAGCGCTCAAGTTCTTTTAAGCTCTGACCTTAACATAATTAAAGAAGTGACGATCTTAAATAGTGATTATGAATAAGATTTCCAATTATTTACTTCTTTTAGCCTCAGCTCTTTACTGCTTCATTCTACATCTATTTATCACCCTACTTAATTCAACTCTCGCTCAAATTGGAATTTACTGTTTGATTCCATCACTTTTTCTTTTTACCCCACATCTACTAAGTAAGAATTTCTCCCTAGTTTTAATCATTTTCAATGGTTTCATGCTAGACTATCACCACCAGTTACCCCTTGGATTTAATGTTTTTTTACTTGTCGGCTATCATCTGTTGATTCAGGGGAATTTTAAACTGAATAGTAACTATGAATCGAGCATTAGCAGAACCCTGCCAATTCTAATAAATGTTTCTTTTTTCTTCTGCTTATATTTTTTTACGCAATTGCAGATATCTTCCTCAAACGAATGGAATCTTTCAAGGTTCTTTACTGACTTATTAGTTTCAATAATCATGTTGTTCTTTTTCCTAAGACCTCATCTTCAGATTCTCCAAATCCTGACTACGAAGTCCCATTCGTTACCCATCGATAAATCATTGGTAAAAGAATAAGATGGAAGTGTTTTTTCCAGAAGGCCGTAGATTAATTGTCTTTAAAATACTCTTCGGCGTTTTATTTGCCACCTTAAGTATTTTTTTGATCTATCGCCAATTCTTCCAATACCATGAATTTAAAGAGCAAGAAAGGAAACAGGGCCAAAGAAGAATCATTAGACCTGGACCAAGGGGAGATATTTTTGATCGAAATGGAAGACTGCTCATTGGCAACCAGGCTCACTTCTCTGCAAAACTTCACATAGGGTCTATCGATAAAGAGATTTGGGAAAAAAAGAAAAAACTTCGGAATACTTCCATTCGCCTTTTGGAAGAACTTAAGGAAAAGCCTTTTTTGGAAGTAGAACAACTCATCAGCTATGGATTTCAACAAGCTGAGATCAAAGGTCGCTTTATTCGGTTTTCTGGGAAGGCAAAAATTGTGAATCAAGAACCGGAAAGGGTAAGTCTTTTTTTTCAAGGTAAACGAGTGGATGTGGATCAAGACAGCAAGGGGAACTGGCATTCAGAAATTAATGGAATAAATTCAAACCGAAAGATTTCCTTGCAAATAAGGAACTCTCAAAACTCAATCTCTGTGAATCTTGCGAATTTATTTAAGGTTTTATTCGAACTTAATGACCAAGGAGACTTCAAAACAATTTTTCCAGTAGAAGAAAATCCCGAAGGATATAAAATTCTAAATTTTTTCTCCCCTAATAAACCAGCATGGGAAGGAACCTTTTCCTCGAGTGGATCCTCAATGGGATGGGAGGCTAGATTGGCTATAATTCAAAAATATACAAATTCCGTAAATCTACTGACTGGAAGAAATAAGCAATTTACTCTCAAGGAGATTATCAAACATTGGAGGGAAAAACTTCTTCTTCCGATCGAATTAGCAAGTGATCTTAAACCAATTGAATATGCTCGATTAGTGGAAGGGATCAGTGCCCACTCCCCTATTGAAGTTCAAGCAGAAGCAATCAGGCACTACCCCTACAGAGACTTGGCTTCTCATGTTTTGGGATATGTGGGTAGCGGTTACATCGCAAATCCCGAAGGTTTATCAGGAGAAGATTTAGCAACTTATGAAATAAAGGGCAGGACAGGAAAAGCTGGTTTAGAGAAGGTTTGGGATCAACACCTTAGGGGAGTCGATGGAGGCGAAATTTGGAGGGTAAACCCTGACGGAACGAGGTATGAGCAACTTGAGAAGAAAGTTTCTCAAAAAGGAAAAGATCTCACAATCAGCATAGACGCAGATCTTCAAAGAATAGCAGAAACATCTATCGAAAAAATGGTTTTTTCAGTGGCTCAATCTAGAATTCTTCCTGATCAAGACTGGAGGAAGACCATCCTGAGAAGAACCAACCAAGCCCTCCTTGGCTCGAATGAAAAGAAAGTGCCTGCCCAACTATTACTCTCGGCATTTGTTGATGCTCCATTTCCACTTAGTGGTGAGCAAGCTTCAACTGTTGCTGGTTTTCAGGGTACTTCGAATGATGCACAAAAGTTACTCAAACTTCTTTATGCCAGGGGAGTGCTGGCTAAGCCAAATCTTGAAATTGATGAATTTGAACTAGCTCCGCCACCTTTGCCCCCAGGTGCAGCTGTTCTCATTGACTTAAAAAGCGGAGAAATTCTAGCTCTAGCAAGTAAGCCAAACTACGATTTATCGAAACTAACTCCTTTCATTCCGCAATCCGTTTACGATCAGATCCAAAGACGGGAGGCATGGCTACCCAGAGCATGGCATCCCGGATATGCTCCAGCTTCCCCTTTTAAATTGATTTCTGCAATTGCCGGATACAAGGCAGGTCAACTGGACGCAAATGAGACGAAGACATGTGACGGAATTTATCGAGGAATGGAATGCCATGTTTTCCCGGGAATCCATGGTGAGATGAATCTTGAGGATGCCATATCGCAAAGTTGCAATGTTTACTTTTACAGACTTGCGGAAAAAATCGGATTTCAAAACTTAATTGATACAGCAAGAGAGCTTGGGCTTGATAAAAGTCCATCAATAGAAGTCCCAAGCTTACGAGATAACCCGATTGTTCCTGATCCCAGATGGAAAAGAAACAGAATCGGGGTTCGTTGGACTTTAGAGGATACTTTTAACATAGCCATAGGACAGGGTGGGTTAAGGCAAAGCCCCCTTCAAATGGCATGCATGGTTGCCTGCATTGCTACAAACAGAAAAGAATTTAAACCAACTTTAATGCACAGTAAAAATGCCTCGCTTCCACCCTGCCCTGAACTCGGCATCGACAAAGCATTTTTGAATGAAATTATAAAAGGAATGAGGAAAGCAACAGAGCAAGGAACAGCCAGAAGGTGCCAAATCAAAGGTATCTCTATCGCTGGAAAAACGGGTACGGGTCAATGGAGAAATCATAATATGAATTTGAACCTTGCTTGGTTTGTCGGATTTGCACCTGTAGAAAAACCCGAAATTGCTGTAGCAACCCTCGTTGAAGGTGTAATCCCTCAGGATCATGTTCAAGGTGGGTTGACAGCAACTCCTATCGCCAGAGATCTAATCCAAGCCTATTTTGAACAGAAAAATGCCAAGCTGGCCTTCGGTAAAAACTAAAACATCGCCAACAAATTTAAATTATGGTCGCCACACATTCATGCATGCTCCCTCTGGGGACTCCAGCTCCTGCTTTTAATCTTAAAGATGTTGTTTCAGGCGATATCGTTTCGCTCCAAAAAAAAGATACC
The DNA here is from genome assembly GCA_049598825.1 of Opitutales bacterium. Lineage (GTDB taxonomy): Bacteria > Verrucomicrobiota > Verrucomicrobiia > Opitutales > Seribacteraceae > Seribacter. The sequence goes on from JBMYOA010000002.1 coordinate 35,435, forward strand.
GCCAATGGATACTTAGTCGCATTTATATGCAACCACTGTCCATTTGTAATTCATTTGCTTGAGCACCTACCTGCTCATTTTAACGAAATTCAAGATGAGGGGATAGAAGTCTTTGCTATTTCATCCAACGATATTGTTAACTATCCGCAAGACTCTCCGGAAAAAATGAAAGAGTTTTCGGAATCTCACGGATTCAGATTCCCATACCTCTATGACGAGAAGCAGGATGTAGCCAGTTCGTACACGGCTGCCTGTACACCAGATTTTTTCTTATTTGATAAAGATTTAAAGCTTTTCTATCGAGGCAGATATGATGCAACAAGACCTGGATCGGAGGCTAAAATTACTGGAGAAGACTTGCTTGGTGCAATTGATTGTTTGCTTGAAGAGAGCGTACCGCCCAAAGATCAGTTTCCCAGCATTGGTTGCAATATCAAATGGCAAGTTGGGCAGGAACCCTCTTATTTTAAGAAAAAAAGCTGATCAGTTTTTTATCTTACTTGGTAGTCATTACATAGACGCCATCCCAATCGTCTCCAGGAGGGTTTTCCTGCATCACTTTGCAGCGATCAATTAGGATCATAGAGGGATTATCCTTAACTCCGGGAGTTACACCGGGGCGGTTGGGTTCCAGTTCTTTGGCTTGCTCGAAGAGGGAAAGGGCACCAAGCCAATCTTGCTTTAAGTACTTATCAATGCCCTGGCGGAAACAATCCAAGCAATCCTGAGTCTCCTGAGTCAATTCGTTCATAAACCCAGTAGGCTCATACATCGCCACGGGTTGTGATCTTCCTTTTACTACGATTTTATCCAAGTAACGAAAAGCGATATCATCCCTAAGTGCTTCAGACGCCAACTTCGTTTCCTCCGTAACCATAATATAAGCACCGTATGCTTTTGCTCCACTTTCACATCGAGCAGCCAAATTTACCATATCTCCCATCATCGTATAATTAAATCGATCTAATGCACCCATATTACCAACGGTTGCTGTACCCGTATTACAACCGATTCTAGTTTGCATTTGTGTAACAAGACCGTGGCACTTTCCCCATTTTTCAGCTTCGGGAACCCACTTTTGACGAAGTTCAATTTGCTTCTGTTGCATCAAAATAGCTGTTTTAACAGCTTGATACGCATGGTCATTCATAGGTATTGGGGCCCCATACATGGCAACAATTGCATCACCGATGTACTTATCTAATGTGCCCCTTTCCTCTTGAAGAATATTGGTCATCGCCGTCAAATACTCATTCATTAGATCAACAAGACCAGTTGGAGTCAGTAATTCGGAAAAGCTTGAGAAAGCTTGAACATCTGAAAAGAAAGCTGTGATTGAGGTTTCTTCTCCCCCAAGTTGCGGTTCCTTTCCAGACTCGACCATTTGCTCAACAAGGTCAGACGAAACATAACTGCCAAACATACCCTTCAGTTTACCTTTAGCTTTCTGTTCAATGACAACCATGGCCGCCAAACCTAAAAAGGAAGTGCTAAGACCTGCACATGCAGGTGTAGTAATAGGCCAGATCACATGAGTCTCCGCAAAAGTAAAGAAACCGAAACCGATATATCCGATAAGTAGCAATATACCCGCTGCCTGCACAAGACTTGCTCGGTTCCCCTGATAAACCGCGAGTCCTCCCATAACTATGCAAACGATAAAGGTTGCGAGGTAATTCATGTCCTCGGGCATTCTCTTCAAGTATTTTCCTGTTGTAAGTGTTTTGATGAGATTTCCATGAACACTTACCTTGGGAACAGAAGCTTTATCGAAAGGAGTTGGAGCTAAATCCTGAAAAGTTTTCTCTTCTGGTCCAATCATAACGATAGAATTATTAAAGGAAGCAAAGAACTGATTAATTCTTGTTAGTTCTTCTTTTTGAGACGCAAGATTTTTTTGATTTATTGCAATCGCATCCTCCACCTGTTTTCTCTTTTGCAATAAATCTTGATTCTCCGGACTTAATTCAAGTGCTGAGAGAATTTTCCCCATGAAATTTGGTCCGTTCAGACTTTTAATTTTTTCTTCCAATTGAAATATACTATCTTTCACTTCATCTTGGAATCGAGCGTTCTCCAACACATCTCTCATTCCACACATTGGATTGAAATCAGATTCAAGTCTTGGTGAAACAAAATAATAACTAACACTCGTAGCCACCTGGCTCAAAGTTTCAAAGCTTGGTATATTTTGATCGGAGGGGCTAGCATTCAGCAACTTTTCAGCTTGTAAAAGGATTTCAGAATCAACACCAAGTTCTTCGATCGATTGAATGATGTTATCAAAATCCTTATCCGGCTGATTTTCAAACGCTCTACCAAGCAAGGTCTTAAAAATGGGTCGTATGAGTTCCAAATATTTTTTGTACTCTCCATCCCCGTATAGCTTTTTAGCTTTGCGTAAAAGTTCTTCTTCTTCAAGAAGATCAGTCCATTTTGAAAACCAATTTACTTCGACAAATTGGCCTTCTGCCATGTTTGAAGTGATCAAAGCATTGCCATTTGAGTCTAATATCCGAAGCATTTGTTTATCGCTAGAGATCTCCACTGCATCTTGCCCCAAACCATAATAGGCCAACAATGCCTCTAGACCTAAAGTGAAGAACTTCTTTTCGTAAGTAAGTGGAACTTGGTTTGGTAAGCTATCAACCAACCGGTAATCTGAATACTGAGGATTCTGTTGGCTCTTATCTGAATAAATGAGCATCAGGGAATTATTATGCTCCACCAACTCAGTTGGAAAGGTTCCATTGAGTTGCTCTATTCTTACTTGTTTAGCGCTTATTTCAGTACTAATTTTTTCGAGTTCCTCTCTTTTTTCTGCCAGTTCTTTTGCTGCTAATAAGACCTTTGAGCTTACTTTTTCCAATTTCTCATTTAAACCTTTGATCTCAGCTTTTATATTTCGTTCAGCTCTTTTGCTCTCTTTATCATTCAATGGCTTCTGATTTGAACCTTCATGTTCGGCAAGAGAAACCTCAATTTCCTTTAAACGCTTTTCTTTAATCTCAATTTGCGGACCGATAACTCCGGAAAGTGCTGGATTTGCATTTATCGCTACCTGCAGATTTTGGAGTGTAACTCTCAATTCTTTCTGCTCTGCCATCATTTCATCTTTGTTAGGGACACTCGAAGAATTGGTTTCACCCCCTGGAAGATAAAGTCTTAAAACATCATCAATTTCCTTCTGTTTCTTTTCGATTTGGGGAGAAATCACCGCAGCTATTGCTGGATTTGCTTTCAGGGTGGCGGAAAAATTATCGATCACTAATTGGGCTTCTTTGATTTTTGCATCGTGGTCTTTCACTCTCAAAAGTTGTTCTGCAAGTTGTTCTTTTTGTCCGGTGAGCATTGCTATTTCAGATGCGGACTGCCCGACATTAGCTTGTATTTCATCCCTTTGAGTTGAAAGGATTGAAATTTCGGAAGTATACTTTGCAATCAAATCAGAATTTTCCCGGGGAAGTTCAAAGATCAATTTACTTTGTTTTCCTCCTAGAAGATTGTATGCGTGTGATTTTCCACCAGAGGGGAACCACAAGGGTACCCAGCGTGGAATTTCATCAACAGCTTGGTATGGCGGCACTGTAAATGAGCCAAGCCTCCCAAGATGTTCCCCGTTTTCATAATTAATTAGTGGGTAAGTGGGTGACTCAGGGTAATGATATTTCCCAGAATTTAGCGATGAGTCCCAAGAATATCCATCCTTGAATAAAGGCGGAAACGCACTGGCTCCAACATCTTTTACATATGGAGTAGGCACCCCAGAATATAAACATCCAAGAACGACCTTTTCAGGATATTTGGATACGAGTTCCCCCATCGCCATATCACTACGAAATGAATTCTCACGAGGAACCATCTTAGACATGCTTTTGGGTGTAAAGCCGAAGTCAAAAGCTAGTACTCTTGCATTACCGCGTTCAATCAATGCGAGAGCCATATCCCTAAAAAACGCACGATCCCAGGGTCTTTCTCCCACATCGTCCATCGATAAAGTAGCTGCATCAAAATTGACATAGGTGACTTTAGGAATTTTCGGAAGTGAAAGATTACCCTCAACAACTATGGTTTCATTACCGTCAAAAGATGATTGAGGAACTTCTCCCCGGAACTGCATTCTCCAGTCCACAGATTTAGTCTTCAGGTAGTCAAGGAAGCCAAAATAATTCAGACTAGACCAAATAATTGGAATAATTAGGAGACAGAAGAAAGTGATTTGAGACTCTTTACTAAATTTGATCATTATACTCTCGGGATTATTATCTTATTTAGCATCTCCACCGACCTCATATCCGCAAGTAGAAAATCCTGCTGCATTATTTACTGAGTTTAATCTTGGACAAATTCACTGATTGCTTACGCTTCCAATTTCTTGAATCACTATGACAGAATCAAACACGCAACCTCCTGCTCCAGAAGAGCAACAAAAAATAAAAAACGAAGCGTCTTGGGTAGAGCTCCTTAAAAGTGAAATTGGAAGGGTTATTGTCGGGCAAAAATACCTCGTCGATCGTTTAATCGTAGGATTACTCGCGAATGGACATGTTCTATTGGAAGGCGTTCCTGGATTAGCAAAAACGCTTGCAGTAAAAACCCTCTCACAATGCCTGCGTGCCGATTTCAAACGCATACAATTTACACCAGACCTACTTCCTGCAGATGTACTCGGAACCTTAATTTACAGCCCAAGCAAGGGAGAATTCACCACTAAGAAAGGACCTATCTTTACAAATTTATTGCTTGCTGATGAGATAAACCGTGCTCCTGCTAAAGTTCAAAGTGCTCTACTTGAAGGAATGCAGGAGAGACAGGTTACCATTGGAGATGAAACTTATCCCCTCCCCCAACCCTTTTTAGTACTAGCTACCGAGAATCCGATTGATCAAGAAGGGACTTACCCTCTCCCTGAAGCACAAATGGATCGCTTCATGCTAAAACTGGTGGTTGATTACCCAGATCGCGAAGACGAATTGCGAATACTTAATGCCAATGCAAATGTTTCAGTTTCACACACGGTAAACCCGGTAGTGGATGCCGAGACAATTTTTAGGTCCCGAAAGTTAGTGGACGGAATTTACCTTGATGAAAAGTTGAAGGGATACCTTGTTGATGTTGTCTTAGCTACTCGAAACCCGGATACATATGGTGCCTCTGAGCTTGGTGCTTTTATCCGTTTTGGGGCTTCACCACGGGCAACAATCAGCCTAGCCCTTGCGTCCAAAGCCGTTGCTTTCATGAATGGAAGGAGCTTTGTAACCCCACAGGATATCAAGGATGTAGGTTTGGATGTACTTCGGCACCGAGTGATTGTTACCTATGAAGCGGAAGCTGAAAATGTCACCAGTGACGACATCATTAAAAAGATTTTTGAAACCATCCCTGTCCCTTAAGATTTTCTATAATCTAAGACCTCAGGTATGAAAGAACCGGATCAGGAGTTTACCAGAGAAATTCTCCGAAAAGTCAGGCAGATTGAAATTAAGTCCAACCGCTTAGTTTCTGAAGTCTTGTCTGGCTCCTACCAAAGTGCTTTCAAGGGGCAAGGCATTGATTTTGAAGAAGTTCGGGAATACCAGCCTGGCGATGAGGTAAGATCAATCGACTGGAATGTAACTGCAAAAATGGGTCTGCCTTTTGTTAAGCAGTACCGAGAGGAAAGAGAGCTCACTATTTTGCTCGCCGTTGATATCAGCGAGAGCACCAGTTTTGGGTCTGAAAACCGATCAAAAAGAGAGCGTATGGCCGAGTTAAGTGCACTATTAGCATTTTCTGCTGCTCGTAATGGTGATAAAGTAGGGCTTCTTCTCTTTTCCGAAGAGGTAGAACAGTACCTTCCTCCCGCTAAAGGCCAAAAGCATGTGCTGCGTATCCTCCGTGAAATTTTATTTTATCCAAATAAAACTAAAGGTACTAACCTAAATGAGGGTCTACGTTTTATTAATCAAGTAATGCGTAGACGGGCGGTTGTGTTCTTTGTCTCTGACTTTACGATGCCAGAGTCTGAAAAAATAGAGGATGAAAACATGGAAGATCTTTTTTACAAAGAGATTTCATCAACAAAGAGAAGACACGATTTGATTTGTGCACAAATAGAAGATCCTCATGAAGTTTCTCTTCCCAAGTCTGGGCTAACAACCTTTGAAGATGCTGAATCTGGAGAAGTCATCACGGTAGATTTATCGGACAAAAACTTCCAAAAAGAATATGTTAATGCAATTCAATCCAAACATAACGATTTCAATGGAAAACTTAAGCGAAGAGGAATCGATACTTTTAAGTTTTCCACAACAGTCGATTTCGATAAATCTCTAAAAGAATTTTTTCATTTAAGGAAATCTCGCAGGAGATAATACTCATGCAAGATTTCTCAGCCAATGCCGATAAGCCTTATCTGTTAGACCCAACTGTAGAAAGTGACGGACCTCTAACAATTTATAAAAGTTTCTGGCAGATTCTTTCGGAAAACTACACTTGGATTTCCATCCTGTCGCTAGCACTTATTATAATTGTCATTGTTTTTTATTTTATTCGGAAAAGAAAAAAGAGTAGCCAAACCGAAACCATTGAGGAAAGTGTTGATCCATACGAAGAAGCACTCCTAGCCATTGAGGAGCTTCAAGGGAGGAAATTGAAACTAGAACCAAAGCCATTTGTTTTCAGGTTATCCGAAATCCTCAGGATCTATGTGCAGAAAAGATTTCAAATGCCCGCCATGGAACTTACAGGTGAAGAGTTTATTGTGGAGATTGCATCCAACCCCTTCTTCAGTCGAAATTACGAGGATTTACTAAGAGATTTTGTGGACCAGGGAGACCGAGTTAAGTATTCCAAAGAAGCCACGGAAACCAGTCAAATCAACCTGCTACTCGATTCCGCACTCTTCTTTGTCAAAGATACCAACAAACGTATAGAGGACCAGGAACAGGCGAAGGATGATGGTGGAAAACTGGCCCCCATTAAAAACTGATGGAAAACTTTGAATGGAATAATCTAAGCTTGGGAGAACCACACTGGTTATTCTTACTTTTATTACTCCCCGGAGTTCTTTGGTTAAGTCGTAGAAAAAAGAAAACTCAGGCGATCAAATTTCCGAGTATCGTTGAGATTAAAAAGACGCGAAAATCATGGAAGACAAAACTGCTTTGGCTTCCAAAGCTTTTTTTCTACCTAGGGTTAGTCCTCACTGTATTATCAATTTCGAGACCAAGACTGGATCAAAGTACTCAAAGAATTGTGTCAAGTGGAGTAGATATCGTATTGGGCGTAGATTTATCGGCGTCTATGCTGGCCCTTGATATGAGTCCCTCGCCAAGCGAGCCAAACACCCGGCTGGATGTGGTCAAAGAGGTCATACAGGAATTTATCGAAAAAAGAAAATATGACCGTATCGGCTTGGTTGCGTTTGCGGTAGACCCCTATCTCGTTAGTGCCCTTACTTTGGACAAGGAATATTTGCAGTCCAACCTGGCAAGGCTCAAGGTTGGTCTTACGGAGCAGACTGGTACCAACATTGGTTCCGTACTGGCAGAGGGTATTAATAGACTTCGGACACTTGAATCCAAAAGTAAAATTCTTATTCTTTTGACAGATGGAAAAGACGAACCTGCTCCTAAACATAGTCCAATTATTTTTGCCGAAGGGGCCAAAAAGGATAAGATTAAAATCTATACTATTGCCATCGGTGCAAGCACCCGCACTCGTACCTATCTATACGATCCCAATGCAAGAGATATTATGCGTTACGCAAATGGAACTCCAGTGGTAGAGGTCGCTGAATATCCCGTTGATAAGAAAATTCTCCAGGAAATCGCCCAAAGAACAGAAGCCAAGTTCTTCGAGGCTGGTGACAAGTCAACTCTTCGATCTATTTATGATGAAATCGACCAGCTTGAAAAAACTGATATTCAACTGGAAGTAAACGCGTTGTATGAGGATCTTTATCAATGGCCACTGGCAAGTGGGTTTATATTGCTTGTAGTAGGATTTTTACTGGAACGATCAATTTTCCTGCGGATACCATGAATATTTTTTCAGATCAAAGTTTTCTCTACATCTCCCTAGTTGTATTACTTTGCATTTGTATTCTTTATTTTTGGAGCGAAAAAACAAAGAAAAGTAAAATCCTGCAACTTACTTCCCTTAAGCTACTACCGAGAATTGCACCCCATTACTCAACCAAAAGAAATCTTATCAAATTTGGAGTTTTCACTTTGGGTTTGATTTTACTTTCCTTCGCATTAGCTCGCCCACAATGGGGTACAGAGAGAAGAACTAATCAACCTACTGGAATTGATCTGATTATAGCTATCGATGTCTCCAAAAGCATGTGGGCTAGGGATGTTAAACCCAACCGTCTTGAGCGAGTCAAACTAAGCATTTCAAATTTAATTGGAAATGTAAGAGGAGATCGGATTGGACTTATCGCATTTGCAGGAAATGCATTTCTTCAATGCCCCCTTACCCTGGATCATCAAGCTTTCATCAACACCTTGAATAATATACAGGTTGGTACCATAAAAATGGGAGGCACCAACCTCGCAGCCCCTATAGATGAAGCATCCCGATCATTTTCGCTAGATGATCGTGACCGTTTTTTGGTTTTAATTTCAGATGGAGAAGATCTGGAAGGGGAAGGTTTGAAAAGGGCAAAAGAAGCCGCTGAGCAGGGAATTAAAATCTATACAATTGGTATCGGATCCAAGTCTGGAGCCAGAATACCAACGGACCCAATAAATTCACCTGCAAGGAATTTCTTACTTAATCCCGAAGGAAAAACGGTTATCACTCAACTTGATGATACCTCGCTAAAAGCAATTTCTGCTGAAACTAATGGGAAATACTATCCCCTCGGCTCTACGGGCCAAGGTCTAGTGTCCGTTTTCAAAACCCTCAAATCGATAGGAGAACAAAAAAAACGGGAACAAATTTCATCTGAAATCCCAGTGGAAAGATTTCAACCATTTGTCCTGCTGGGACTATTCGCCCTACTCTTTAATCAGCTCACGCCTTCTACAGTTCGCAAGGTATCAAATCTAAGTTCTCTCATTCTTATGATATCTTTCCTTTTTTTCGGCGGGTGCCTGAAACAAGATAATATTAGGAGAGCAGAAGAAGCTGCCAAAGATAACAATTGGGATGAAGCAGCTAAAAACTATGAAATTGAGCTCAATGCATCCGCTGAAATGTCGTCAGCTACAAAAGCAAAAATTTTACTCAACACAGGTTTGTCATACGCCCAAGCTGGCCGTTTTGACCTAGCAAAAGAAAGATTACAACAAGCTATCGATCAAAGCTTAGATTCACCCAAGCTCCAGTCGCAAGCTCTCAATGAACTGGGAAACCTTTTTTACCAGAAGACAAATCAGTGGCTGGACCAGCAAAATGTAATGCAAGCCAGAACAAGCTGGGAACAGTCCCGTAAATACTACGAGTCTGCCATCGAATTAAATGGAAATCTCAACGCAGAGGATAACTTAGCATCTCTGAATAAACAAATCGAAGAAAGAATTAACTCCATGGTTTGCCTCATTAATGGCTTAATTTGGAGGGATAAAAACGGAGATGGAATTGCACAGAAAAACGAAAGCAGGCTTCAGGGAAAAGTTTTTTGGGATAAAAATAACGACGGTGAACATAACTCCTCCAATGAACCTTTTTTAAATACAAACGCATCCGGTCAGTTTGCGTTTGAATGGATTTCTTCGGTTTATCCAGTTTCTTTGTCTTTGGATTCAGAACTTGTTGAGAATGAAAACCAAAAGATCGATCTTCTTGTTCCCGTTTTTCCGGCACCTCCACCTCCACTGAATGCAGACTCAGTCAAAAACCATTCAAAGACCATTCAAAAAGCAGGAACAAGTTCTGTACTTTTGCCCTACAGAGCTGCACCGATTATTCGAGGAAAAGTTTGGATGGATAAGAATGGTGATGCCCAGAAAAATGAAGACGAAGGACCATATTCTCAGGCTAAACTATTCCTCGATCAAAATGGTAATTTTAATTTAGATGAGAATGAAACATCATTCGCACCGGATTCGAATGGTTCCTTCCTACTCCCACTTCCACCTGGCCAGTATTCACTCTGCATCGCACCAGACAACGCAGATGCGAATATCACATTTCCGATTGAGGAAAAAAAGGCATATCTGACATGGGTGGATTATGAATCTCCTTCCGATAGCCTCCTTTTTGGAGTACAAGATAATCAACAACAAGACTCTCAGTCATCCGAAAATAATCAGACTCAACAACCACAACCTGGAGACCAAGATAATGATCAAAACACCCAAGAATCAGAATCAAGTGAGAATGCTCCCCCTGAAGAAGTAAATGCTCTTTACGAAAGATTATTGCAGGAAATGGAATCAAAGAGCAAAAATTTAGATGACGAAAAACAGAGGGCAATTGGTACAATACCAAAGGGAAGGGACTACTGAAGAATTTCCAGTATTATGAGTATCAAGACTACCCTACATTTACTATTAATCATTTCATTAGGGATAATCGCCCAAAAGACTGTAGCTCAAAATATCCGTGTTGAGGCGAACTTTACGCCTTCTTCCATATCAAGTACATCCCGCACAGTTTACAAGGTAGTTATTCACGGTACAC
>JBMYOA010000003.1:0-45368 GCA_049598825.1 Opitutales bacterium
AGGATTTAGTGTCTTACACATACTTCACGACTAATTTGAATGTACGCTATAACCATAGTGCAAAGTTTGGAGTTGGTGCAGGAACTAGCTTTTCATTTAAGGATTACCAAAGCGGTGCTGTTAACAATTCCTACAATGATTTAACTACCTTACCATTATCATTAAGGGCATTTTATATATACTCAGAAAAACTAGACATATTTACAGATTACACGACTACACTTTCCATGTCGGATGATTCTACAACAAATGCGGCAGATTCTCAAAGCCACGCGATCAGTGTTGGATTGAATGGAGAGTATTCATCAAAACTTTCAGGGAGAATGAGCTTGGGTTACTCTTGGATTGATTATGATAGTGCTAATCTGGGCACTTCTGATAACCTTGTTTCATCACTTGATCTTAGTTGGACACATAATTCTAAAACCTCAACATCTTACTTTATTAACAGACAATTTTCACCCTCGGCCCAAGGAAGTTCTACTTTTAGTACAAACCTTGGAGTACGCGTGAATCACAAACTCACTGATAGATTTAGAGGCTTTGCGAGCACTAACTATTCGATTATTGATTATACTTTAACCAATGGCGATACATCAGAACTCGATCAAATAGGATTAGGTATTGGTGTAGATTATAATTGGAGCGATACAATCATGGTAGGTTCTGCTTACAACTTTTCTTTTATCAATAACAAGGATGAGAATTACGACAGGCATACATTAGAAATTTATGCATCTGGAAGATTTTAATCTTTATGAAGTGGTTCCTTCTGATTTCCCTCCTTTCCCTTTCTTGCTTTCTTCAAGGGCAAAAGTTAATTCAGGCTACTTCGGCGACTCTCAAAGAAGAAAACGGTTATCGGATTAGACCTGGAGATAAGTTAAGCATATCTATACTCAATGAACCGGATTGTAGTATTCGGCAGACAGTGCCAAATGACGGGGTTATTCGTTTATCTTATGTTGGTGACTTCAAGGCTATAAATCTTTCTGCTAAGAGTTTAGAATCCTTGATCAAGCAGGAGTATATACTGAAGGGGATTTTTCTGCGTCCCATTGTCAATGTTTCGATAACAGAATATTCAAAACGCTTTGTTTATTTATCTGGTGCAGTGAATAAGAAAGGCCCTTTTGCACTTCCCCCTGAGGTCGAAGCAATGAATATAGTTGAACTTATTTCAATGTCTGGCGGGTTTACTGATATAGCCAGAAAAAATAAAGTATTCGTAACTAGAACCTATTATTCTCAAGGTGGAAAAGCGGAACAAAAGACATTTGAGGTTGATGTTGAATCGCTTTCAAGAGGTTCCATGCAAAACCGAAACGATAAGTTCTGGATCTACCCAGAAGATCAAATTAATATACCAGAAAGGCTTTTCTAGTGGATCTTGAAGAAAATTCTAATTACGGAGACTATTCGCCTAAGTCCAAGAAAAATAAAACTGTTAGTGAGTTTTTGCTTATCTTGCGGGATAGATGGTTGCTTGCCGTTACCCTAGCCTTACCTTTTTCGTTAGCCTATGTTTACAAAGAGTTACAGGTTCCAGAGATGTATCAAAGCAGTTCATCTTTTGTTTTAATACCACCTCCTAAAATCCTTAACTTGCAAAAAGTTGATCGGGATCAACAAGTAAACGGGTTAATTTCCAAGCATCTAGACGGTTTGAACAGTCAAGAATTAAGAATGAATGTGATCGCTAGAATTAATGAAAATTCAGATTACAAAACAGAATTGCTTGCACCTTATTTAAGCGATGGAACTCCGATGAAGATTCAGAACATTGTAACCTATAATGTTTCAGTATCTTCGCCTTCTGAAGGAAGACCCAGATTTAAAGTTAATTCACAAAGCCGTACTGGTAAGGGAGCTATGATCATTGCTGATCTTGTTCAAAAGGAATACGATAAATTAAACAGTATTAAAAAGACTGAGCAGGTTCAAACTGCTAAAGGTATCCTTGAGCTACTTTTAGATAAGAGTTTGATGGAAGAGGATAGGATTCTCAAAGAGATATCAGACATAAAAGAATCGAATGACATTCCCTTCATAGAGGATGAAAAGAAGGTTAATTCTTCCAAAAAAAGTCAATTTCAAGCTAAGATTACAGCATCAAAACTCGATCAAATTCAGATAAATTCAATCCTTAGGCAAATTCTCGATATTCGAAAACGTATTTCTTCGAATAAAGAATCTTCAAAAGATTCAACCAATACAGGTGTTGATGTTGAATCTAACATAGCTCAGATCAAGCAGTATTTTGAAATTGATGTAATTGAAAGCTTTGGAAGCATTCCTTCTTTAAGACAAAAATTGCTTGAGCATGAATTACAGAGAAAAACTTATGTCGAGACTGGCACAGGATATGGCCCTAATCATCCGAAAATGATTGAGAATGCCCGGCAGGTCCAAGAAGTGCAAGAATTGCTTGGTAAAGAAGTAACTTTGGCTATCGAGGACTTGCGTGATCGGCACATACAATTGGATGCTCAGGAACGAGAGTTCATGGGTGCCATGGACAAAGTTCAGTCCGAATCAAGAAGACTTGGCCATATTGAGGAAGCAATATCAAAAGCAGAAAGGACACTCGCCGTCGTTCGTTCAAGTACTGATATAATAAGAAAACGTTTAGATGATGTTCGGATTGAGGCAGCCCTTCCTTCTGAACAAGATGATCCCCTACAAAAAGATCAGTTGGCATTCATCCCAGGAAGCCCATATAGTCCGGATTATAACAAAATAAAACAACAAGGTGTTTTAATTTTCGTGGGAATTTTCCTTGTAATACCAATAGCTCTTGAAGTGATAGATAATCGGATTAAATCACCCTGGGATATTGAGACATTTGTTGGGGAGGATTTACTAACTGGTATTCAAAAGATTTCGGAGATTGACGAGTTGCGCCGGCCAAAAATCGTAGGAGATGATTTGGATGATAGCCTCACAGAATCGTTTAGATCTATGTACGGGAAGATACAGATGAACTCGCATGTCACAGGTTCAAAATCGATTTTAGTAACCTCCGCAATTCCAAGTGAAGGAAAAAGCTTAATATCGGCAAACTTTGCTCACACCTGTGCCAATCACGGAAGCAAAACTATTCTTATTGATTTTGATTTAAGAAGACCTGGTCTCCATAACTTTTGTGATGAAAGCAACGATGAAGGGGTTATGACAATATTAAATACCCCTAATGCTACAGAGGAAGAGGTTACGGATAAGCTCAAAAAAGTATTGTGTAGTATACATCCAAATCTTTTTTTATTACCTTCTGGGGGTAAAACAAGAGCGGCTACCGAAATTATTGAGAAAAAAGAATTTGAGCTTTTACTTACCTGCCTCAAAAAGCTGGCTGATGTGGTTATTTTTGATAGTCCCCCCGCTGGTTTATTTCCCGACTCGATTGCGTTAGCTCGTAAGACTGACGAAGTCCTTTTCGTAACAAGATATGGAAAAGTATCTAGGCATGTTGTTAAAAGGCTCATTGGAGACCTTAAAGCCACAGGAGCAAATATTTTAGGTGTTATACTTAATGATTTACCATCCAAGAAAGCCACAGGTTATTATTATTCGGGATACTATGGTTATGGTTATTACAGGTATAAGTACTATTCAAAATACTACTCTCCGACTGAGGACACCTAATTTTTTCTCAGATGCCAGTAGTTTATCAGTCTGTTATCGTAAAAGTCCCTGGTTTAAAAGTGAAAGGCGATGATACCTCTACAAAAATGAGTGAAATGATAGAGGAAGTTTTGAATAATGAATCGTCCAAGGGTTGGAAACTGATGCAGATTACACCCGCTTTGGTAAGAGAAGGCTCCCTCCAAAAGGTAATCCTAACAATGGAGAAAGAAAAGACTAATTGATGATTGGACTTATAATGCGTTTACCGTTGGTAATTATGCTCATGCTTTCGGGATACCTATTTGTTGCATAAAATTTAGAAATTTCACTTTGGTAGCCATAGCGAGCATTAATTAGGCTTTCGAAGTCGTACTCCCGAGTTTCCCAAGTTTCTTGATTCAGGGTAGCAACTGCAGTAATTTTGAAGGGTATTACTTGCGTATTAGACCATGTAAGAAATTCACCGTCTTTTGCGGTAAGCTTACCTAGGTAATCCACGAAATTTTTAATTTCTATTTGTTTCGCAATATTGGATTGCTCTTCTTGTAGAACCAAAGCTTGTCTCTTTAAAATAATATCATTCTCAAATTGTTTATCCGGATCCCATTGATTGCATGAACAAAACCATGTTGATGAAAAAACCAATATATGTAATGTTTGAATCCTTACAATTTGCATGACTACAACATCGTGAGTAATAACAACATAAATACAGTTGTAAAACTTCTTCCTAATATTTTTACAACGATAAGTATTTGTTCAGGACTTACAGCCATTCGACTAAGCATTGAAGGAAATTACCAGATGGCAATAGTCGCAGTCTTGATATCGTGTTGTCTTGATGGACTGGATGGGCTTCTTGCAAGGCTTCTAGATGCATCTTCGAACTTTGGTGCACAATTAGATAGTCTATCTGATGCTGTGACTTTTGGGGTTGCACCTTCCTTAATTGTCTATCTTTGGCTGATCGAGATGGGTGGGGAGCAACTTACCACGAATAGTCGAGGTTGGCTTTGGGTGCCTTTTTTAACTTTTGCTGTCTGTAATATTTTTCGGCTCGCTCGTTTTAATGTAAGTATCCAAAAGAAAAGTGACTTTCAAAATAAAGGGACCTTTTTCTACGGTGTGCCCGCACCTGCAGGTGCTTATCTGCTACTAATGCCTCTAGGGCTCAATATACTTAGCCAGAGATTTGGATTCACAATAGGTACTGAGCTCCTAACTTTAAGTGTCCTTGCTTGGACTTTGTTGATTTCAGTTTTGATGATTTCTACTATTCCAACTCCAAGTTTGAAATCAATTAAGTTTAATTTATCGAAAACTAGGCGAGTTATAATTCTTATTAGCGTATGTATTTCAGTTTCAGTTCTTTTGCGAGAGACATGTATTTTTCTGCTCACACTTGGTGGACTGTATGTTGTTTCACTTCCTTTGTTTTCATCACGAATTAGAAGAAGCCAGTCTTCCTAGGTAGGACTTGGCTTCATCATGATTAGGATTACATTCTAGAATAGTATTCAAGTGGGATATTATTTCTTCAACATGCATATCTTTTTTTAATATTTTCACATATTCCCACCTTGCATTCCAATGACTCCATTCATTCTCAATACAGGTTTTGAAGTAAGTAATGGACTCGGCTGAATTATCGTTTTTTACGAGAATCCCTTTTTGAAAGTTCGCACTGACATTGAGTGGGTTAAAATCAAGAGATAAATCTATGCATTGAGTTTTAGACTTCCTTGATTTCATAAGATCAGAACATTGAAAATAAATTTCAGATAGCACTTCATATGCATATCTTAAGTCAATGGTAATTCGTTTTGATTCAGTAAAATTATTGGCTTTCAACTGATAGTCTAATTCCTTTCTATGATTCCTAATAAATCTCCGTAAGGATTTTATCGCGTTGAAACCGATTGATAATGCTTCTTTTTTATGGTTATTTTGAAGCTTTAATTTGAACAGCTCAGCAAGTGCGTTGGATCGAGTTTCTGAATCTAAAGTTGCTTCCAGTAGAAACTTTTCCTGACTCTCAGGTTGCGAAGAGATTTTTGCGATCTCGGCCAATTTCAAAAGATAACTACTTTTATTGTAGTTTTTTGCGTAGCATGCGTTGAGGTATTCCTTCGATTTAGTAAAATTTCCTTCATGGAAATGAATTTCCCCCAATAGACAGAGGGCTTCGCTCATGTCTTTCTTGATGCTAAGAACTTCTAAAAGGATATCCTTCGCTTTTACTAAATCCGCTTTTGATATAATAGAACCGTCTTTGCATTCCTTCTTGGCGAAATAAAGGAATCGAGCAAATTCCACTAGAGTATTTACATCTTTTGGTTTTAAATCTCTAGCTACCTCGAAGTAATATTTAGCTTGTTCGTATTGATTTGGTTGGTCCAGAGACTTTGCTAATTCTAGATACTTTTCGTATCCTGGATTATGATGTAAGATCCAGTTTTCTAGGATCATAACCTTATCATTATTACTCTTCTGGATCGTTGCTAAATCTAATGCGAGCTGAAGAGCCTCTTTGGTAAAATGCTTTTTGGAAAAGCAGGAGTCGATAAACTCTTTAGCTCTTTTGTAATCCTTTTTTTTAAAAGCTAACTTGGAATTGAGAAACAAGAGTTCATTGTTTTCACAATCTATTTGCTCAATCTTATCTAAGTTCGATTTAGCTAACTCATACTGCTCATTATTAATGTAAATTTTAGCGAGCAAAAATAATGAAGGAACATATTCAGAATCTATTTCTAGTGACAGTTGAAGGTGCTTAATAGCATTATTATCTATTTGCTTCACCTAAAATGATTACAACCGATTACTTTAAACTCTTAGCTCTTTTAGGCTTTGTTTTAGAAAGTGTTTTCGATGCTTTTTCATCCATTAGTAGTAAAGCAATCTGGTAGTGAGCCTCCGCAAAATCTTTATTATATGTAATTGCTGATTCAAAATTTCGCATTGCATCTACATAATCTCCATCCTCAACCAATAATAAACCCAGTTTGAAGTATGCTTTTGAAAATTCTTTGTTAATCTTAATCGCTTTTGACAAATGGTCTTTTGCTCGACCAATTTCAGGTTCTTTTATTAAAGAACCGTCTGTTTTTAATTTCTCTCCACTAGCTAACAATTTAGCGAACCAGTAATGGCAATCTGAGAGATCAGGTTTAATTTCTAATGCAGTTTCATAATTACGATAAGCCTGATCGTATTCTGAAGGATTCGTCAGGATTTTCGCTAAATGGAAATATGCGAGGACAAAATTTTGATCTAAATCAGATGCTTTTTGAAAATGTAATTTAGCTTCATTCAGGTCGCCATTAGCCACGGAATGATTACCCAATTCAAAATATGCTAAAGAGTATTCTGGATTTAATTCTAGTGCTTTATAGAAATGTTTTTTTGCCAAGGATGCATCCTCATCACTTCTTAAGATCATTGCTATGTAGAAGTTAGATTCAGCATGTTGGGGGTTTATTTCTGCCGACTTTTTGAGATGAGTGAGCGACTTTTCAAATTCACCATCATGATATTTCATTACCCCCAGCCTGTAGTGTGCAATTGCGTTTTCCTTAAAAAACTTTATCGATAATTCGAAGTGTTTTTCGGCTAAGGATACTCTTTTTGTTTCTTCGAAAACATGAGCAATCAGGAAGTGTGCCTTCGAGTACTCGGGGTTGAGCGAAATTGCCTTTTTTAATAATGTTTCTGCTTCCTTCGTTTTTTCTGCTTCCGATTTTATCTTCGCCAAATTGTAATACGCACGGGGGTGCGAATCATCAATTTCTAAAACCTTTAGAAAATGAAATTCAGCCTTTGCATCGTCCCTACAATCAATGATTGTTCCTTCTTTATCGGTTGCGATTCCGCCAAGATACAACTTTCCAAGATAATAATGAGCGTCAACATACCCCTCATCTATATCAATGGCAGTCTCGTAATTTTTCTTAGCATCCTCAAAATCATCAGGACTTGTTAGTAGCTTTGCTTTGTTAAAATAAGCCGGTGCATAGTTTTGATTAATTTCTGTTACTTTATCAAAATTGTTTTTCGCTTCCTCAATATCCTCAAGTTCAATTAATAGAAGCCCATAATGAAAGTAGGCATTTGCGTAGTTGGGGTTGATTTCAAGGGAATTAAGGAAATGATTTCTGGATGATTCTAAATCCTTGGAGAATTGCAGCATAATAGCCAATTCACACTCTGCTTCCGCAAAGTCATTTCTGAGAGATACAGCCTTTTGAAAATGCTCTAATGCTTGATCTGAATCTCCATCTTTTTTTAATAAAAGACCCAACTCGTAGTATGCCTCTGAATAATCAGGGTTAAGAGCAATCGCCTTGCTTAGGTGTGCTTTAGCATCCATTACGATAATGAGTTTATTTGGTTGTCATTACCCAGACACCATCCCATTCACCTTTGGGTGGGTTTTTCTTCATATGGTCGCAACGGTCCAAGTAGAGTTGTGCGGCTTTGTCGTTTGGGTTTATTTTTTTAACATCTTTAAACAGTTTTACAGCTTGATCCCATTTGGCTTCATTCCAAGAGCGATATCCATCATTAAAAACGCCAAGTGCCTCTACAAGATTTGGGTAACTGGTATCATCATGGAAATCTAGCACCTCGTAAACACCAACTGGTTCTGTTTTACCTTTAACAATAACATAGTCAACTTGGCGCGTTCGATAGGTTGCCTTAACTGCTTTATAGGTAAATTCACTGATAAGTATATGAGCACCATACTGCTTACAAGCACTCTCAATTCTTGCTGCTAGATTTACTCCATCACCAATAACGGTGTAGTCCATTCTCTTAGGCGAACCAATATTTCCTGAAACAATAGAATCGGTATTGATTCCCATCCCGTGATCAATGGGCATTTTCCCTTCGGTGGATCTTTTGTCGTTGAATACTTTCAGATCAGTCATCATCCGGATGGCGGCTCTCACCGCACGGTCAGGATCGTCGTCATGGGGAACCGGAGTGCCGAAAATACACATCATTGCATCTCCAATAAACTTATCAAGCATGCCTCCCTCGTCGGTAATGCAGTCGACCATAATGGTAAAATACTCATTGAGTAGCTTAACGGTACCTTGAGCTCCAAGCTCTTCAGTGATGGTAGTGAAACTTCTAACATCGGAGAATAAGACCGTTCCAACGCTTTGCTTACCTCCCATTATATCATCGCTGTCTCCAGCATTCATAAGTTGGTCGGCCAGTTCTGGATCCATGTATCTTGACATGGTGGATTTCATTCTTTTTTCAGAACTAATATCCTCGATCATGAGCATAGTTCCGAGATTTTCTTTCTTTTGCCCTAATAGAGGCAGTAGTGAAACATTAACAGACAGCTTTTCTCCCTCCAATACAATCTCTGCATCGAGGAAATCTTCATCTTCTTCGACATTTTCAAGCTTGTTTAATAGCCAATCGTTCTTATCGCCCAAAATATCTTTTATTGGGTGCTCAAGGATTTCGGAAATTATTGGTATTTGAAGGATTCTTAACCCAGCAGTATTACAAGTTTTTACAACTCCATTTTCGTCTATCGTAAGTACTGCGTCATGCATGCTTGAGAGGATACTTTCAGAATAGTTTTTCTGGTTTTGTACATCATCAAACAATTTGGCATTTTCGATACCCATGGATATTTGAGAAGTAAATGCAGCCAGCCTTTTTTCGTCTTCTGAATTAAAAGATCCTCCTCTTTTGTTTAATACCTGACTGACACCGATTGTTTTTCCTTCTTTATTTAGCACCGGCATACAGAGGATGGAGCGGGTAAAGAATCCGGTTTGCTTGTCAAAGCTAGGATTGAATCTCAAATCTGCATACGCGTGAGGGATATTTACGGGTTTGCCCGAGGTAAAAACCGTACCGGCGATTCCTAAATGGTTGGGGAAACGAATCACGGATTTTTCATCAAGACCTTCACCCACTTCAGTGTAGAGCTCATTAGTCTTTTCATCATTAATGAACAGGGTTGCTCTTTCACAATCTAGCATAGTTGAGATTGTGGTAATGATTTTCTGGAGTAGGGGAGTGAGTTCTAGTTCTGAGGAAACTTGTGAGACAACATCCAAAAATTCGAGTTCCTGTTTTCTAGCTGCTTCAATTTGTTCAACTATAATGTTTCCTTGTATGGCGATGGCTGCCTGTTCAGTCATGGCCTCCAAAAGATCTAAGTCTTCTTGCTCAAATTCGCCGTCAATCTTGTTTAATATTTGAGAGACGCCAATTTCTTCGCCTGCTATGGTTCTAAGAGGTGCACAAAGAATGCTTTTTGTTCTGAATCCAGTGCGTACATCAACTGCCTTGTTAAACCGTTCGTCTTTGTAGGCGTCATGAATAATAACCCCCTGATTTTTAGTAAAAACCCAACCGGCAACTCCTTTTGAGTTAAGAATGCGGATTTCACGACGAAAATTGCCCTGAGCTATTCGGGAATAAAGTTCTCCTGTAGAAGCATCATTTAAAAATATGGTTCCTCTTTCAGCACCAATCGTACTGGTTGTTATTTTTACTAGAGTCTCAAGTGCTTCATCTAAGCTTTTAGTTTTAGCCAAGTCAGTGGTGACTTGGAGCAACATATCGGAAAATCGCTCTGTTCTTTTGGATTTAGCGTTCTTGAAAGTTTTATTTTTTTTGTCTTCGGGTGTCATTTTCGATTTTGGAACGAAGTTCGATTATGGTTTCCTGCAACTGTTTAAACTCCATTGTCTTTTGTTGCTTTTCTTTTTGTAAATTTTCTTGGTGTAGGCTGCCTTTTTGATCTATTTCATTTCTAAGTGCCCTCACCATGGTTTTGAAATGATTTAGTTCGTGGCTTTGTGAAGACATAGCTTTTTGCACCGCCTCTTGTTTTGTAATCTCGAGTAATTCAAGTTCATCTCGTAAAGATGCAACCGTACTACGAAGTGCATTTAGTTCAAGCGAAGATTTTGATAAGGATCGTTGTACTTCGTCTTGAATCTTGTGTTGGCTTTGCTCAAGTTTTTCACGCAACTCTGAAATAGTTTTTCGCAAACCATCATTTTCAGTACTGACTCGTGAAACAGCAAGTTGCACGGCATTCGTTTTTTCTATGTTAGCTTGATCAAGGCTCTCTCTTGTTTGAGCAATGTTAGTCTTTAAATTTGTAATTTCCTTTTGAAATTTAGCAGTGACGGATTGGGCGATGTCTTCTTTTTCGATCATGAGTTGTTCGCACTTTTCTCTAGCCTGTACCAATGACGATTGAAGCGACTTGATTTCCTGTGCATATCGGGAAGAGATTTTTCCTTCCAACTCAGCTTTGTCTAACTCTGTTTTTTCAAGTTCACCTCGTAAATCTTCGATTGTTTTCTTAAAATCTTTTACTTCCATCAAGCTGGTTGCAGTTATTTTCTGAATCTTTTGTTCAGTACGACTTTGTTCACGATCTAGTTTTTCGCGCAAGGAAGATAAAGAAGACCTTAAATGATTGATTTCGATTTGAGAGCTTGAAAGTGCAGTTTGAACCTTAACCTCCTGTTCATTTTGAACATTTTCAAGCTCAGTGCGTAAATTTGATACTGTTTCACGCAGACTTTTAATTTCATTCTCAGATCTTGCCTCTACAGCCTGGACTTTATCTTCAACTTTGATTTTTTCCTGATCAAATCGTTCTCTTACAGCAGCCAAAGTGTTTTTTAATTGGATTATTTCTTGGTTCGAACGGGAGGCGGCTTTCTCAATCTCATCTTGTTTTTCTAAGTCTTTACTCTCAAGTTGTAGTCTCAGATTAGAAATGGTTTTTTTCAACTGTTCCAGCTTTTGATTTCCCTCAGAGATGACTTTTTGAATTTGGTCCTCTGATCTTGATTGATTGAAATCTAATTTTTCCCTCAAGATGCCGAGAGATTTTTTAAGCTGTGCGATCTCATTTTGGGATTTAGCAGATGCTCTTTGAACGGCGTCGTCTTTTTCAGCTTTAGCTTGCTCTAGCTCGACCCGAATTTCTGAAATAGTGTTTTTTAAAGATTGAATCTCGATCTGACTGGAGGCTTGAACTTTTTGAAGAGTCGATTCGTGACGAACTTTAACATCTTCAATGCCATTTCGAAGGGTTGAAATAGTCTCTTTCAACTGTTTGATTTCATTTTGGCCTTCTGAACGAGCAATTTGTACCTGCTCTTCCTTGTCAAGTTTAGCTTTCTCTAGTTCTTCTCGTAACTCAGCAGTTGATTCTTGCAGAGATTTAATTTCTGAATTCGCACTGGAAATGGCACGTTGTACTGCATCTGCTTCGTGATCTTTGGCAACATCCAGTTTATTGCGAGTTTGAAGCAAAGAGTTTTTGAGATGTTTAATTTCAGTCGATGAACTTCTCAGTGCTTGCTGAACTGCATCCTGCTTGGAGGATTCTGCTTTATCTAACTCTTCTCGTAGAGTTTCAATCGATTTTTTAAGACTTTGAACCTCAGATTGATTTTGACTGACAATCTTCTGAATTCGATCTTCTTCTCTTACCTTTAATAACTCGAGCTTGTCTCTTGATATTGTAAGTGCTGTTTGAAGCGACTTAATTTCAGCAGAACTAGATGAGACTGCTTTTTGCACCGCAACGGAGGTCTTATTTTCAGATTCTTCGAGTTCAGTTCTTAAGGAGGAGATAGTATCGTGGAGCGAGTTAGTCTCGATTTGAGCTGTGGCGTAAATTTTTTGAATTTTATCTTCGTTCTGTAAGGTAATTCGGTCAATTGACTCCCTTAGCCTAAGAGATGAATTTCTGAGTTGAGTAATTTCTTGGTTGGATTCTTTACGAACAAGTTGTGCTACTTCCTCCTTTTCTTGTTCGGCAGCATCAAGCCTTTCTCTGAGTGTAAAAATATTTCTTTTAAGATCATCAATCTCTAGTTTCGAAGAACTTTTTTCTTTTTGGATAACTTCTTGAACTTTCAGTTTTTGCTCTTCGAGCTTATTTCTAAGATCATTGATGGTTTTTTTGTACTGAACTTGAGATTTTGTATTAGCGATTTCTAATTTTTGTTTTTCATCACTAAATTCATTAATCTTTAAATCTAAAGAAGTTCTTAGTTCATTAATTGAATGCCTTAGAAGTGTTTTTTCATCTTCTGCCTTTCGTAAAATCTCTTGAACTTCGGACTCATGATTATGACCGGAATGCTCCAACTCTTCCCGCAAGGAAACAATAGTTTGCTTTAGAAACCGATTTTCGTGTTCCAATAAATCAGTCTCCTTTAGGGGTAATTGAGACATGCTTTTAGTTAATATAGTTAAAATAAAATTGTAAATACAAAGTTGCACTCGGTTTAGGCTACCTGCTAGAAATATCTTTTATAACTATGCGACAGTTTTATCTCACTTTGAAAGTTACCTTTTTCGTAGTCTGTTTTATGGGGTGTACAGAAGGTCCTGTTCCTTCTGATTTGCATCCAAGCAGTTTGAAGTTGGAGAGTGACTCGAAAGATGTGGTCGATTTATTATCTGTTCCCAGCAACCATACTGATATTTCAGTTCTTCTAAGCACCGAAGATTCTAACTCCTCAGACTTGGGCAAAAAAGAACTTTCTGAGTTTTACGAGGGTACCATATCAAATTTGGAAGTCAATTTGACGGATGTTACCGAGGCTGAAAAACTATTAAATGATTCTAACAAAACCCCCGTTGCTGAGGCGTCATCTTTTATAAGCAGGAACATTGACTCGGATGCAATGCGTTCTCTTGATAAGTTTGAAAATGAAAATGCGGCGAAAGACGCTACGATTGCCAGTCTTAAAGAATTAAATAGTGAACTCTTGGATGAAATTAAATTTTTAAGAGAATTTCAGCGGGAAAACACTCGAGTAACCTCCGATATTAATGAACAGCAAGGAGCCACGACATACGATAAAGATCAATTCAATGATCTCAGGAATAAACTCAATATTGCACAGAACCAAATTAATGAGTTACTCTCGCAAAAAGAAAATCTTGAAAGCAAAGTTCTTCAATTATCTAAAAACCCATATTCTAAAGTCAGATTATCTGCACCCATTTCATTAAATACATCAGAAAGTACTGAGAAATATTTTGTTCAACCCTCTTCACCAACTTCTTCCAGTCTTCAATTTGATGCCGTCGTCACTTCTATCAACGGAAAGAGTAAGGAAGCATTTTACACAGAATTTTTTCTTCTTAAAAAAGACTTGGAAGTTCTCTTAGTTAAGAGCGAAATACAATTATCCGATTATCCCAAAATAGATTCTTACAGTGAATTGTGGGCCCGCTCTCGTAAAAACCCCTTTCTTTATCCGGGAGTTCAGAAAAAAATTAGAACCCTCCTGCTAAACGAAATTAACCTAGGACAGGGTAAGAGAATTCGTACGGACATTGATGGTGCAGGTACATTAAATCAGATTGAAAGTGGAGATTATTATTTAATAGGTAGTGCAGCACTCGGTAAGATTGGCGTTACCTGGAATGCACCAATTAATGTTACTTCCGGACTTAATAAATTATCTTTAACGCTTGCCAACTCCTCTTGGAGTTTGTGATAAGAGTTATTAACAATCACTTTTAAGGGAATAAGTTTCTAATTATACACCAGAAAATATGAGTACTGAACAATCATCAGATTCCAAAAGGTTGCAATTAACTGCACAACAGAAGCTATCAATTCTTTTCTCTTTTGCGAAAGATAAAGTAGTAGAACAGATACAGTGCGTATGGTTTATCATTTTATACCTTATCGTATTTCAAGTTTTGGTTCTCGGTTTACCGATCGTTTATTCATTGATGATCGCCGTCGGAATTATCATCGTAATTATTGGACTGGCTTTCTTTATGGAAGGTTTAAGGTTAGGTCTTATGCCCCTTGGAGAAACGCTTGGGTCCACTCTACCGAGGAAAAAAATACTTGGGTTACCTTGTCTTCCGACTAGTCTAGCATTTGGTTTTGTTCTTGGGGCTTTTGCTACATTTGCTGAGCCTGCCATCGGTGTTTTGCGTGCTGCAGGCTCAGGTGTTGACCCTACTGCAGCCCCTTTGCTTTGGACAATTCTGAATACTGGAGCAGGAATGCTTGTGAATTGCGTAGGTGTAGGAGTTGGAATTGCAGTTTTGCTCGGCGTTCTACGCTTTTACAAAGGATGGTCACTAAAACCTTTTATTTACACAGGTGTAATAGTTCTGTCCTGCATCACTCTCTATATGCAATTCTCCGATGATCGCCTTAAGCATGTTCTCGGATTGGCTTGGGATTGTGGCGCAGTAACAACTGGACCGGTTACTGTTCCGTTGGTTCTTGCCTTAGGAATTGGAGTATGCCGGATTGTTTCTACTGGCGGCTCAAGCAATACTGGATTTGGTGTAGTAACTTTAGCCTCATTATTTCCGATTCTCGCAGTAATGTGCTATGCCCTTTATCTCTTCAACGGAGACAATTACTACAAAGCCACTTTATCTAAAGCTGAATGGCATGTTAATGCCGGTGATTATGGGACTAATTACCCCAAAGATTTTCAAACCTTTGGTGATCTTGTAGCGAAAGAGCGACAAGCCGCTTCTCAAGGAGTTGATGAGACTGAGTTGTTTTGGTCTATGTCTGCAGAGGAAAGAAAGACAGTTGATGAATACTTAAAGAGCAATCAAAAGTTACCTGAAGGTTATGCTTTAAAAACTAGAATAACAGAAGGCAAAATTGTTCCAACAGCGATTTCAGCTGGCGATGAAGATTCTCGCGAAAATGTGGAAGTTCAGGGAGCAAAGACATATGTAGTCAGAGAAGGATTCAAGGCTCCAGATTCTGTTTGGAACGAAGATGCAGATATCGCAACTGCTTTCACTAATAAATTCGATTTCTTCCCTAACACATTTAAGCCGCAGGAAGATAAAAATGGTAACGGGATACTTGATCCTGGAGAAGATTTCTACAGTATCAATGAGGCTGGAGCTGTAGACTACAGCAAAGGAAATGGTCAGCTTGACGGACCTGACCAAGACAGGGGAGCATTGGAAGGGGCCATATGGGCCATCGTTCCTTTGTGTTCAATTCTGCTTTTAGTTCTTATGGGAGGTTTAAGACAAAAGCCAAAATACTTGGATGAACTTATAATCGGTATATCCTGTGCGGTTATTGGAATGTGCCTTTTCAATCTTGGAATATCTCTCGGGTTAACGCCATTGGGGGAGCAACTTGGTGGAAATGTTGTTTCTAGTTTTGCGTCCATACAGCCATGGCAAAGCGAGGGATTTGTGGAGCCAATATTCAAATCATCAACGGCAGGCAAGTGCCTAGCTATCCTTTTCGGCTTTATTCTTGGATATGGGGCAACATTGGCTGAACCAGCGTTAAACGCTCTCGGTTCAACTGTTGAGAAAATTACGGTAGGTGCCTTTAAGAAAAACTTGCTTATGCAAGCCGTCGCAACTGGTGTTGCTTTGGGCATTGCTACCGGAGTCGCCAAAATAGCATTTAATTTGGAGCTCTGGTATTTACTGATTCCGCCATATGCCATGCTTCTAGTCCTAACTTTCATTTCAAGTGAAGATTTTGTTAATTTTGGATGGGACAGTGCGGGTGTCACTACAGGACCTATTACCGTACCATTGGTTTTGGCAATGGGGCTAGGGATTGGAGCTAAAACTGGAGCGATCGATGGATTTGGGGTTCTCTCACTTGCATCCGTCGGACCTATCATAACTGTATTAACCGTTGGTCTGTTAGTTCGAAAGAAGCCGAGTGTGACAGAAGATTCAACTGAAGATATGGAGACTGCATAAAATGACTACATTACAAATTTCAAAATCTGTATCTCTTCTTAATTTAATTCTACCCAAAGAATCTGTAGTAAAGGTTTCTAAAGCCTTAAAGAATGCTGGAGCCAAGGGAGTCTTTCAAATATCGGCAAGAGGTTCTATTCTTAATGATGGAGGATTTCTGCAGAAAATGTTTCCGCCTCCTGCACCAGAACAAATTTTACTCCAGGCACTAGTGCCCAATAACTTAATTGATAAAGTTATAGATTCCTCAGTTAGGGCTGGAAATCTAGAGAAAGTGGGTGCGGGTGCTGTGTTTACAATAGGATGCAATGATGCTCATACCTCATCGAATTTCCCCTCTAATATTGCCGATGAAGATGGACACTCTTCTGAGAGCAAGGCTGAGATGGAGGCAATATGCTGTATTTGCGAAAAAGGTATTGCCGATGATATTGCCAAAGCAGCATTACAAAACGGTGCACCTGGTCCGACGGTCACCTTTGGAGAAGGCGGTGGGGTAAGAGACAAGATTCCACTTCTTAGAATCACCAAAGGACCTGAAAAAGAATTCGTTTGGTGTGTTGTAGATAAATCTGAAGCGGATGATGTTTTTGCTGAGATGGCTCGTGCTGGTAGAATTACTGAACCCGGTCGTGGATTCATGTATTCAATTCCTGTTTCTTCGGGTTTAATTAATGTTAGCAGTACAATTTCATCTTCCGCCCATGGAGCGAATATGGAGCAAATAATCTCCGCAATAGATGAGATTAAAGGAGGCAAAGACTGGCGGTCATCTGCTGATGATTCTAAATCAAAAGCACTTAAGACAACTTACCTAGAAAACCTCGTTGGACTTTATTGCGTAGTACCTAGAGACCAATACTCAACAGTTTATGATGCAATTCTTGAAGCCGGTGCACCCGGCGTTAGTACAAATTTTGGAGTGATGATAGATGCAGAAGACTCTGAAGATGGGCAGCATCAAAATGAAGAGTGGGCCCTTGTTTACACCTCGGTAGGACCCAGCAATGTTGAATCTGTTAGAGAATCTGTGCAGAAAGATATCGAAAAACTTGGGATTGATCGTTTTGCGTTTTATACACTTCCTATCCCACGGGCGTTAACCTACCTTGGAGGGTAATTCTACTCTTTCTTTTGAAATCGAATTTTCTCCAACAAATTCGAGGTTAATTATTCATTTAATGTAATTCTATGTGGAGTGCACACCACTCGTTCTTTTTTCTAGTTTGAGTTCTGGCATCTAAGTTACTTGCAGTCAGTTGTTTTTGAAAGTTTCTGCTTACTTCATCAACTTCGTAGTCTAGAATACCAGATAGAATCATATTGCCATTTTTGTAAAGTGAGCGAATAAGCCGATCGGAATGTGTCATCAGTACATCTGCTTGTATATTTGCGACAATACAATTAAAGGAATTAGATTCTATTGTATTAATGCACTTCTTCATAAAATTAATCTTAGAAGATTCGAAATTCAGGGATAAATTTTGCTTGGAGTTGATGATGGCATTTTCATCATTATCAATGCCTAAGATATTCTGAAAACCAACAATTTGTGCCAATATACTGAGGATTCCAGACCCACATCCTACATCCAGGAAGCGATCTTTAGGTAAACTCTTTTGATAAAAAACATCCACCATTATCTCTATGCATAATCTTGTTGTTTCATGAGTTCCTGTCCCAAATGCCATTCCTGGATCAATATAAATACAGGAGAGACTACCATTTTGATCTAGAGATTTTCTTTCCCATTCAGGAACAAATTTAAAGTCTTTGTAACTCCATGGCTGGAAGTGGTTCTTGTAGGCTTTCTCCCAACTTTGATCAAGATTTCCGATTTTATTTTGATCAAGATTCAAAGGTAACAGCTCATTTATCTTTTGAATTTCCTTTTCAGCCTGTCCTTTATTTTCGAATATTCCTTCAAGAATTAATACTTTTGTTTTTCGATTTAATACTAATGACCATGGACTTGGAGCAGCTTCAAAAAGAATTCCCTCGAGCTCTAGCAGATACTTTTGATTTACAGTTGCAGAAACTTTTAGCATTAAAATTGTAAAGCTTTTTAAGTTCTCTCTTTAGTTGTCAGCGAACGAAAGCTGAGAAATAACTTCAGGCAATAAAAAATGTTCTGCAGCATGAATTTTTTGTGTAAAACTATCCAATGTGTCCGAATCCATTATCCTTACTGGAAGTTGAGCGATGATTTTCCCCTCGTCGACACCTTTAGAAACCCAATGAACAGTACAGCCGGATATTTTTACACCGCGTTCATATGCTCGTTTAATTGCGTTTAAGCCTTTAAAACTTGGTAATAAGCTAGGGTGTATATTGATAATTCGGCTTTCATATTCTTGAATAAACCTATGGGAAAGTATTTTCATAAAACCCGCTAAAACAATTAGTTTGGGTTTAAATTCGTTCGTTAGATCGATAAGTTTTTTTGTATCTCCCACGGATATCTTAGCAGTATTAGCATTAATATCGATGGTTCTTGCCGGGACTTTATAAGATTTTGCAATGTTAATAATGGGTGCGTCTGGAACATCAGAAATGACAGCCTTTACTTGTGCCTTTCCGAGTTGACCATCTTTCCACGCTTTAAGTATCGCATTTGCGTTTGAGCCCCTACCTGATCCTAGAATAACTATATCCACTGTTTTAGATCGATTGCCCCTTCATCTTCTCAATGATTAAGGAGGATGATAAGTCTTTCATCAGAGGAACAAAATGAACCTGAGCACCTACTTTTCTGAGAGCTTCTCGTTCTTCTGCATTTATAGTCTCATAACTGTAATCATCCGACTTTACATATATATCAGGTTCGAGAAGTAAAATTTCCTTAGCGAGGTTTTGGGCTTCAAATATAAACACTCCGTTAACAGCTTCTAAGGAATTAAGTAAATAAGCGCGGAAATCTTGGGAGTTTATTGGGCGTTGGTTCCCTTTAATTTTTTTCACACTATTGTCGGAATTAAGTCCCACAAAGAGTATATCTCCAAGCTCAGATGCTTTGTTTAGACTAAATGCATGCCCGGCGTGCAGAACATCAAAACACCCATTGGTAAGAGCAAATACCATCCCTTTTTTTCGGGCCTCGCCACGAGTTTCTATGGCTTTTTGCAAGGAGAATTCATTCATTGCAATAGGTATTCATCTATCAATCGCTTTCGAAAAACTTTTTCGCTTTGCCTAAAAAGCCGTCGGTTTCCGAAAAGTTCTCTTCTCCGCATGATTTTGCAAATTGAATAAGTGAATCTTTTTGTTCCTTAGAAAGTTTTGTTGGTACCAGAATGGAAATCTTAACATACAAGTCTCCTTTCCTTGAGGAATATCTGAGGTTAGGCATGCCGTGATTTTTCAGCCTAAATGTTTTATTTGATTGGGTTCCTGCAGGGATTTTTAAAGAAATTTTTCCGTCTAGAGTGGGAACTTCAATTGTTCCTCCAAGAGCAGCTAACGCATAGGGAATTTGTAGATCATAAAATAAATCATCTTCATCCCTTTCAAATAGTGCATGATCATCAATATTTACATCTACATAGAGGTCGCCAGAAGGGCCGCCTCTTGATCCTGCATCTCCTCTGCCTCTTGAACATAGCCTATTGCCATGACTTACCCCAGGTGGAATCTTAACTTTAACCTTTCCTTGTTTTCTGGTTCTGCCATCACCACTGCATACTTGGCATGGCTTTTCGATCATCACACCTGATCCGCTACAGGATGGACATGTTCTTCTAATGCTAATAAAGCCTTGATTGGAGGCCACTTGACCAATGCCTCCGCAAGTCGAACACATGACCTTCCCGGAGCCAGCGGATGCACCACTGCCATCACATTTAGTGCACTCTCCATGGTGGTGATATTTAATTTCTTTTTCAACTCCAGTTGAAGCTTGCTCGAGTGTTATGGAAACACTTACCCGTAAGTCGGAACCTCTACTGCCTTCGTTTGATCCACCCCCTGAAGAGCCACCAAAGAAGTCATCAAAAATGCTGCCAAATCCACCACCACCTCCACCACCAAAAACATCTTTGAAAAGATCAAATGGATCAACCCCTCTGGAAAAGCCACCTCCACCTTGAAAGGCATCGTGTCCAAATTGATCATATTTCTGTCTCTTTTCATCGTCTTTTAGAACCTCAAACGCGTTTGAGATTTCCTTAAATTGTTCTTCTGCTTTTTTGTCTCCTGGGTTTTTGTCAGGATGGTACTTTATCGCAAGTTTGCGATAGGCTTTTTTGATTTCGTCTGCACTTGCTCCGCGCTCAACCCCTAGAACTTCATAAAAGTCTTTATCTGACATGCGTATTTTTGATTAGCTTTGTTCTGTCTCTTTGCTGCCCTGAGAAATTATTACAGATGCTGGTCGGAGTAATTTATCTTTCATTTTATATCCGGTGCGAATGGTTTGTATTATGAATCCTTCTTCAACTTCTTCGCTTACTTGATGACTTAATGCATCGTGATACTTTGGGTCAAACTCAGTGCCAACAGGATCAATTAATTCAAGTCCATATTCACCCAAAATATTTTCCATTTGTTTATATGCCATGGAAATTCCTATAAAGATATTTTTAGTTGATTCATCTTTTTCAACTTCCTGCATGCCCATTTGAAAGGCATCTAGCGTTGGTAAGAGGTCCCCGATTATTTGGGATCTAGTACGCTGTACGGCTTCTTCCCGTTCTTTAATTTGTCTTCTTTTTAGGTTCTCAAGATCTGCGAGAACCCGAACATATTTATCCTGAAAGTCTTCATTTTGAGAATATGCGTCCTGTACTTTTTTGGCTAACTTTTCATTCGTCTTCTCATCAGTTTCTGATTCGGCATTCACTTTTTCATTATTTTCAGGGTTCTCCTGAATATCAGATTCATCCGGGATTTCTTTTTTGGTATTTTGCGCTTCTTGATCCATTTATTATGCAAGGTTGTATCTCAGTAAAGTGTCTAGATATGTGGGTGATTGTTATTAATTGATGTCTTTTAATTATCGCTAAAAGCAGTCTGTTATTAAAATGCAGCAATCTTCATCGGTTTCAATTTCACATGAAGAAGAATATGGTGAAATATAGGAAATCCCGGGTTCAAGCAACTGATTCTCGCAAAATGATTTTCCTAAAAATGGGCTAAGTATTGTACACCCGTACTCAGAATCTTTGATTTTGTATTTAGATTTCTTGCTTAAGTTTAATCTTCGTATTCTGAAATGTTCGCATTTTGCGATAGTTTCAATCCCATATTCGTTGCTTGTTCGTATTGAGGATGGTCTTACATCATTGAATGTAATTGATTGAAGACTTTCCTCTATATGTAAATCTCTCGGCTGACCATCTAAACCTACACGACCCCAGTCAAATACGCGGTATGTGGTGTCTGAATTCTGTTGAATTTCAAGAATTAGGTTACCAGCATCGATTGCATGTATTCGTCCGCTTTCAACAAGCACGGAATCATTTGGAGATGATTTGATTCGATGGCATAGTCTTTCAGCGTCGGAATTTTGAAGTGATTTCCTTAATTCATCTTTTGATGTTTCTTGATTAAATCCCAGAAAAAGCCCTGAGTTTTCATTACTTTTTACAACATACCAATTTTCAGTTTTTGGTTCGCCGCCTAGTTTTTCGCAAAGCGTGGCAGGAGGATGTACTTGGAGGCTTAATCTTTCTTGGCAATCTAACCATTTAATTAAAACCGGAAATTTCATACCTTTTTTCCAGTTTGGTCCTATGACTTCTCGCCCTTGTTTTTCAAGAAGGTCTCGTAATGAAATTTTGTCTCCGGTACTTACTTGGCAAAGTGATTGATCATCATCCCGATCTACAATATTCCAAGATTCTCCAAATCTTTCATTTTTATCAATCTTTGGATCAAACATCTCACTAAATTGATTTCCGCCCCAAACTCTTTTCTTATAAATTGGTTCAAACTTGAAAATACTCACGCATTTCCTTTTAGTAAAGAAGTGTGGTTGTGTAAATGATTGTTGTATGTGGGAATTTCTTACTTTTAATTTCAGGTGAGTAAAACTGATCTGAAATTAAATGCTGCTACTCCTAAAAGGAGTATTGTTCTGGCAGTTTTTCTAGCAGTGGTCGCTGCCTTTAGCTTAATTGCCCTGGTTGACTATGACCCGCAGTTTGTACATCAATCACCGCAAATTAGTGATTCACCCGTTTTGGGGAAAACAGGCGTTTTTATAGGAAGATGCTTTAATGGATGGTTCGGTTTATCTTCATGGTTGCTTCCATGGTTTTTTCTTAACTTGTCAATTGCATCCTTCAAGCAAACGACTTCGTCGGTCAAATTAACTCAATTTTTATCTACATTATCCTGTATTCTTTTTGTAAGTATACTTGGTAATGTTACTGACCATTCCAATTTAGCATCAAATAATGATTCCGCTTTTGAAAATGATTTTTACGAACACGGAGCAGGGGGGTCGCTTGGAGCATTCTTATATTCCGGAATGCCCTTTGTGGAATCAGTAAATAATGCTTTTGAAAACTCTGGTCCGCTTAAAACTTGGCTTGGTAGCGTAGGAACTATTCTTCTCTCATTGATAGGTCTCATTTTGGGACTTTTTTATCACATCCGGTGGTATTTTAAACTGAGTAATCCTCTCAGTAAGCTCAATGAAGTAGTATCGGGTTTGAAGAGCATGAAAAAATCTCGTAAGGAAGCTACACTAGAAGAAGACCCAGATGACAATAAATCGGAAAAGTCAGAATCTGACCAAAAAAAATCTAAGAAATGGGGTTTTGGCTTCCTTAGTTCCAAAGATGAAGAAGATTTATTATTTGAAGATGTCTCACTGCAAAAAAGTGATCCATCTATAAAAGACTTACGAGCAAATGAACCTGCCACATCTTCGAGAAGTGCAAATAAAAAGAATAAATTTCAAGAGGAAGAAAACTCATTAAATCCAATCAATGAGAAGGCTGTTTCTCCTAATATGCCAGATGTTCCAAAGGAAGAGAGCGTTGCTATTCCTGTCAGTTCATCTTCAGAAGAAAATACGCCTGAGCAACCTGAAGTTGAGATGGATGGTTTTAAGGTTGTACGGGCAGCCAAGACTGAAAAGGCAGGTGACCTTTTTCCAGAACGTAAAGGTGATTATCACTTCCCTACATTAGAGTTGCTCATGGAGCCTCCAGAAGAAGAAGCTAATGAAGACGAGGATCATATGATCAAGGCCCGGAATCTCAAGGAGACTCTTGCCCAATTTAAGGTGGAAATTGAGTTGGGTGAAGTTCATACAGGTCCAGTAATCACCCGATACGATGTGCATCCTGCAGCTGGGGTTCGGGTAGAAAAAATTGCCAACCTGGATAAGAATTTAGCGATGGCGTTAAAAGCCGATAGCGTTCGGATATTAGCACCAGTTCCTGGCAAAGGTTGCGTTGGAATCGAGGTTCCAAATCAGAAACCTGCCCCAGTCTGCCTAAAGGAAATCCTTCAATCTAAAGCATGGGCAGATGCCGGTGCTGAAATCCCTATTGTCCTCGGTAAAGAAGCGAGTGGAAGAGCCCTCGTGGCCGACCTCACCAAGATGCCGCATCTATTGGTTGCTGGGTCCACAGGTTCGGGGAAAACTGTCTGTATTAACGCGATCATCGCATCTCTTTGTTATCATTCGAGCCCTGAAGATGTTAGATTTATAATGGTAGATCCAAAGATTGTGGAAATGAAAGTCTACAATGATTTACCGCACATGCTTATTCCGGTAGTTACGGAACCAAAGAAAGTTCCAGGTGCATTGAAATGGCTTTTAGTTGAGATGGAAAGAAGGTACCAAATATTTTCCAAAGTCGGTGTTCGTAACATAGCTGGTTTTAACGCCAAAATTCTTAAGGACAAAGAAGAGAAAGAGAAAGCACAACTTTTGGATGCACAAATGACGGCCGAGGAAAGAGCTGCCCTATCCTCGATTGAGGTGCCTCGTGATGACGATGTACTTGAAATTCCAGAGAACAAACTTCCATATATTGTTTGTATTATTGATGAACTTGCTGACTTAATGATGGTCGCGCAGGCAGATGTGGAGACTGGTATAGCAAGGCTCGCCCAATTGGCAAGGGCCGCAGGTATACATTTGATTATTGCCACACAAAGACCTTCCGTAAATGTCATAACAGGCGTCATAAAAGCTAACCTGCCCAGCCGTATCTCCTTTAGGGTGGCCTCCTACAGAGACAGTCAAACTATCCTCGATGGAAAAGGCGCTGAGGCACTTATTGGGAAGGGCGATATGCTTTTTATACCGCCTGGTAGTTCCACATTTCTTCGTGCACAGGGAGCATTTGTGAGTGATGAGGAGATTAATGGGATTGTTGATTACTTAAAAATTAATGGGCCTCCACAAATTATTGAAGAAGTTCGAGAGCAGATCGAGTCTGCCGGAGAGGATGATGTTCTTGGGGATGGAGATGATTCAGACGAGGATCCCATGGTTCGTAAAGCAATAGAGGTTATTCGTTCTACGAAAAGAGCCTCTACTTCTAATCTACAAAGAAAGCTGAGTATAGGCTACAATCGTGCTGCCAGAATAATGGATGATTTGGAGGACCGTGGATTAATTGGACCAGATGTTCCTGGGCAGGGTAGGGAAATATTGATGGATTTATAAACTCTCCGCTTGCCAAAAATGTTAACTTTAATTTGCATAAAACCATGCCTGTAGGACAAAAATTGGAAGAAGCTCGAAAGAGAAAAGGAGTATCCCTACGGGAGGTTTCCGAAAGTACAAAGATTCGCGGGGATTATCTCTCTGCGATAGAATCCGGAAATTACGAAATAAATCTTCCTGAAGTTTACCTTAGAGGCTTTGTGAGGTTATATGCTAAATTTCTTGGTCTGGATCAGGATGCTATGGTTGCAGACCTAGACTCAGATCTTGGTAAATCTGGAAATAAGTCATTAAAAAAATCATTGGGCTCTATCGTTTCACAAGATAACGCGGATAACCCAATTCAATCATCTAAGGCTACTAGCCCGAGTTCTAGTCATCATCGAGACTCTTCTGCCAAAAGAAAGAACATATCTTTGCCAGTTATTTTGTCACTTACCGGGGTAGGGGCGACTGCAGTCATTGTCATCATTATTTATTTGTTTTCACAAGGTTCTGACCCTGAGAAGGCTGGTAACCAGCAATCTAAAATATCTGAAGTTACCAGTGAAACGATAGAGAATGAACAAAATAACAAAGAGTCCATTTCCGCATCTCACATGCTCACAATTTCAATTACAGGAGGCGTTAATAAGCTAATTGTTTGTGACGAAGGTAAGAGTCCCCCTGTTTTTCATGAATACGACAATCTAGTAAGTGGTTGGACTCAAGATATCGAGTTTGAGGGATCTTTTAGATGTTATTCAACTCAATTGGAGAACCTTATCATTTCAGTCGATGGCAGCACTGCACAAAAAGTTGGTGGTGATCGTCAAGGAACAGGCACATTTAGTTGGAAGCCTACGCAGTAGAGAATATTAGTTCTCCGTTATCTAGCCTTGGGAATGATGGTCATGGTCTTAACGACTCCGTTTCTCAAAACCTTAATAGTTTCCTTTTTGCCTGCTTTAATTTTGCCAATTGCTTCAGTGTAATCGTAGATGTTTTCTATTTTTAAATTAGACAACTCAATCACAAGATCCCCACTTTCTAAACCTGCAACATCCGCAGGACCTTTTTGGGTAACTCCTGATAAGAGAACTCCTTTCTGGTCTGTTTGAGAATAATTCGGGATAGTGCCAAGGTATGCTCTTAATTTTGTTCTACTTTTAGACGCGGGTGCTTGTTGGCTAAGGTAGTCAATAGTTCCATAGTCAGAAAGTGTGGTAATAATTCTTGTAAACAATTTAGCGCATTTATTGATGCCATCATAATTTATTTTGTCAGCGGTATCAGAGGGGGAGTGATAATCATCATGGAGTCCGGTAAAAGCACTTAAAATCGGAATACCTTTTGAGTAAAAAGAAGTCGTATCAGTTGGAATGTGACTGTCGTTTTGAAGATTCAAATTGATACGTAAGGGGACATTCGCTTTTTGAATAATTTTTCTCCAACTAGTAGAAGACCCAACACCATGAATGGTCATTTTATCTCTCAGGCGACCAATCATATCCATATTAAGATACGCAATAATAGGACG
This sequence comes from Opitutales bacterium, assembly GCA_049598825.1. Taxonomy (GTDB): domain Bacteria; phylum Verrucomicrobiota; class Verrucomicrobiia; order Opitutales; family Seribacteraceae; genus Seribacter. The sequence goes on from JBMYOA010000003.1 coordinate 26,526, forward strand.
CTCGGAATTTTCCTTGGTAAAATTTAATTGATTAGCAAAAAATGAAGATCCTACCAAACCAATCTCCTCTCCTGACCATGTGGCAAATACAACATCGACTTCAAGTTTTGTAGAAAGTTTTGGGTCGTTTAAAAGTAATCTTATGATTTCAAGCAGAGCACTAACTCCCGATCCATTATCGTCAGCACCTGGATGGATTTTCCCTTTATCTTTTTTTCGTGCTCTAGAACTTGATTCCCCAAATCCGACATGATCGAGGTGTGCTCCAACAAGAATGTAGGGGTGGTCTAATTTTCCGTTTTTGTTACCGTCAAGGTAACCAATGGTATTTTTGCAAGTGCCTTTGTTTCGAAGAATTTTGATGTTAGATTTCATTCCTTTTGTATCTAAGGTAAATCCCATGCTCATGTTACCGCTTTCCATGGTCTTCAAAACTTGCTCGAAATCCCTAGAATTTTCTGAGAAGATTTGCACCGCCAATTCATAAGAAATTGAAATAGCCTGTATAGAAATTTTCTCTCTTGTTGATTGATTGAAAGGAATAACCAAACCATCAGATTCATTATTGTCTGATATAAAGATGATACCTTTTGCCCCAAGATCTCGGGCAACCGATGCCTTTTTCCTTAGTGTGGAATGATAATAAAACTGATCTTTTATTTCTTGATCCCAATTTTTAGGAAGTTTTCTTAGGCAAAGCACCCACTTATCTTTAACATCCAAATGGGTGTAAGAATCATAGCCTTGAAAATTAGATTTTTCAGGTAATCTCAATCCATACCCTACAAAGATTAATTGGTCTACTTGGCTTTTCCCTGATTCGCTAAAGGCGAGGGGATTCCAATCTTCTCCAATCTTATAAGTTTTATCTGAAAATGAATTTCTAAAATAGGAACTATCAGCGATTGTAGCACTTTTAAAAAAAGGAAAGTCTTGGTACCATCCTTTCGATGATACTGGTTCTAAGTCGTATTTTGCAAAGGTGTCTGCAACAAATTTATTGGCTTTTATCATTCCATCAGATCCAGTGTATCTACCGCCTAAACTATTGGAACTGAGATAGGTGAGATGTTGTTCGACTTGATTTTCGGATTTATTTGAAAATTCGCCTTTAACAGTTTTTGTATCGAGATGAACCTCAGTCGCATACCCTGAGTTTTCTAGAGCTTGTAATGCAGATTCGTGATCCCAATCTGCGATGAAAATTTGAGATTTTTTGGTGGGAGTCGCATTGCTAGTCCAAGAAATGGTTTTCCCGTCAGGCGAAAATGTGGGAAGACTATCAAAACCTTCTCTTTCGGTTACGCGGACTGGTTTTTTGATGCCTTTGCTGTCAACTATGTATAACTCAAAGTTTTGAAAACCATGAAGATTTGTGGAAAAGATAATATATTCATTCGATGGATGGAAAAAAGGGGCCCATGACATGGCTCCAAGGCGGGTAATTTGCTTTTCTACTTTTTTGTTCAACGACATAACAAAAATTTCAGCATAATGACCATCTGCGGAGAATCTTCTCCAGCAAATTTGATTTCCAGTTGAATTGAAGAAAGGCCCTCCATCGTAGCCTAATTGATTGGTCAATCGATCTACTTCTCCACTTTCAAAATCCATCATGTAAATTTCATTATGAATAGAAATATTTGCATTCTGAATTTTTTCACCATTCTTGTAGGCATGGCGGTTTGAGGTAAATACGATTTTCTTACCATCTGGTGAAAATGCACATTCGGCGTCGTATCCCAATGAATGGGTGAGTCTTTTTTCCGAACCAGTAGTTAGGTTTTTGGTATAAAGTTCATAATTCTTATCATAGTCCCAACTATATTTTTTCTTTTTGCCTTCTCTTCTATTATTTAGTTCCTCTTTCTGTTTATTCAACGAATCGGGGTCGTGATGAGTAGAAGCATACAATATCAGGTCTTTGCTTGGGTGAAACCATGCACAGGTTGTTTTACCAACACCTGATGAAATCATTTCACTGCTGCCATCAAGTAAATCTAATTGATAAATTTGATAAAATGGATTCCCTGAAAAGGCTTCTGATTGGAAACAAATTTTGTTTCCTGAGTTAGAAAAGTAACCTTCTCCGGATCTATTCCCCTCAAATGTTAATTGAGATATATTACTTATAAAACCATCTGTTTGAGCAAATGCACATGATGCATGAGCAAGCAGAATGATAAACTTTGAATAAAGGCCTGATCGCATTAACCCGAGATATTGCAGAAAATGCAAGGACTCAAGCTAATGTAACAGAGTTAAGCTTCAATCAACTGTTTTTTGGCGAACCAGAACCATGAATCTCCTTTTGAAACTGCAGAGAATTCAATTCCAACGGTTTCACCACCTTTACAAGTAAGACCAACAGCCACATCGAATACATTATTACCCTGAATAATGTGATTAACGGTTTCAGTAGCTACATCCAAGTCCTCTGGGCTTATAAAATTGATGAAAGGCTTGTCGCGAAGTTCTTGGCTGCTATATCCGATGTAATTTGTCCATGCTGTGCTGCTACCGTGAAAAACAAGTTCTCCATTCACAATTTCCATTGTCCCTGAAAAGTCCGCATTCAATGAAAGTGCATCGAGAGAAGAGTTATTTTCTTGTGTCGGAACAGAACCTTTCATTGAAAGCATGTGATTTTGGAAGTGCTTTGGTGTAATGTTCATCCTCTTCTTGAAAGCACGATGAAAATAGTGAACGCTTTCAAATCCACAGGCGGCAGACACCTTTTTAACGCTAACTTTAGTAGTGGACAGCATTTTCTTGGATTGTTCAATTCTCGTTTTAATCAAGTCTTCTGTCGGACTTGTATTGAAAACCTGTTTGTAAAGAGAGGCAAATCTACTCGAACTTAAGCTCATCATTTCTGCCATGTTACCAATGGTCCAGTGTTTCGAAAAATTTTCATGGACTTCAGATCTGAGTTCACGAAGTCGTTGAGCATGATCAGGCATTGATAATACAAAATCTTGTTTGGAAAATCGGACTAACTTAGTAAGCAATTCATCCAATGAAGAGGCAATTACTCTATCCCAAAGCAAATCGTTCGCGTTACATTCTTTGGAAATTTTGTCCATTATAGCGTCAACAAAGTAAATTTGTACAGGACTACAAACAGTGTTGAGTTCAAAACCAATTTGCGAGACTAGACGAGTGGCGTCAGAACCTTTAAATTCAATAAGATCGTAACTTATGTTTTCCTTCTTAGGCTTTAGGAAGATGGGTGATGAAGGGGAGATCAAGATACAGTCTCCTGTATTTACATCGTTGATGCCTGCGTTAGACTTAACTAATGCTTCAGATTTAAATAGGAAAAGAGAGTAATTCTGTTTGCCTTTTGGTAGATCAATTGACTCACCTTGCTTGACAGAAAGAGACTTATTTAAGCTTACAATACGAATTTTCATTGCTAAGTTTTGTTAGCAATTGATGAATTAGTCAATATCTTTTCGCAACAAAATGACTAATTCTACTTTGGTTGCCCAAAAGTATTGCGACTGGGTTTACTGGTCTGCGTCAGGGTCCGAACATTTAGGACCTTTGAGTGCATCTTTTTGGCTGACTAGTTGAGGGTATTCTTCGGCTTTTTCATTCAGTTCAATCCATTCCTGTAATTCATCGGGGACATCCATGTCAGGGTAGATAGCTTCTACCGGGCACTCGTCCATGCATGCGTTACAATCAATGCAAGTTTCAGGGTTTATATACAACCTGTCCGGAGTTTCATGGAAAGCATCTACTGGGCAAACTGAAACACAGCTTGTGAATTTACAATCAACGCACTTTTCGGTTACTACATAAGTCATAATTAAAAGAATCTAATAGGGGAACTGTTGGAAGCTTGCTTACGCATCGCTTCATGCTCTTCATCGGTACATGGAGAATTAATGGGTACTGAAGTGTCAGTTTGGCTTTCTTTAACTAATTTATTGCTGAGAAGGTAATTCTCGACTTCCTCCCCACTAACATCAGCCAGCATAACCCCGTCAACTTCAACACAGGGAGATAAAGGTTGGCCAGATTTCGTAACCATTTCTTCATATATATCACGATTATTGATGATGTCTAAGTCCTCATATTCTAGGGTATATTTGTCCATGATTGCACGCACACCCATACTCCATCCGCATTGAGGTTTGAGATAAGCCTTTATTTTCATGAATACTATACAATGCTTTATTCAGAATAATTGCAAATATTTCTGTTCAAGCGATTATTGATTTATTTTGATAATGAAATTTCGAAGCATTAAAAATGCGATTCTCAAATAAATTTACGAATCAAGCATCATTTCATTACTATTAGTAACCTAGTAATTGTCCTTATAGCCTTGACCGCGTTGAGTCCTAATTCAAAATAAAACTTTTCGAATACTTGCAGACTATCTGCAAAAGAATAAAATATTTACCCATGAGTTTACCCCCAAAGCAAGGTTTATACGATTCATCCAACGAGCATGAAAACTGCGGCATTGGCCTGATTGTTGATATGAAGGGACGAAAATCCCATGATATTGTTTCTGGTGCCCTAGAAATCTGCGTTAATTTAGATCACCGTGGAGGATGTGGTTGCGACCCGATTACAGGAGACGGTGCTGGTATCTTCATCCAAACACCCCACAAGTTTTTCAAAAAGGTTCTAGCAAGTGATTTTTCAGTTACATTACCCGAATCTGGCGATTACGGAGTAGGTTTTTTCTACCTTTCCAAGTCGGAAGAACATTTTAAACACGAGACTTCCGTTATCGAAAATGTTTTGGATGAGCTTGGTATGAATGTTTTTTGTGTAAGAGATGTTCCAGTTAAAAGCTCGATTTTAGGTAAGGCTTCGGCAGATTGTGAACCAAGGATGCAGCAATTCTTCGTTCATCGTCCAGAAGGCTGCGATCATGGTTTGGCTTTTGAAAGAAAACTATATCTAGCTCGGAGGATGATATCCTTTCGCTTGCGTTATGATTGCGAAAGCAAGGACGCTGATTTCCACGCAAGTTCTTTTTCTTCGCGTACAATGGTTTACAAAGGGATGCTGACGACTGAGCAACTTGGAGAATATTTCCCTGATCTTCAAGACTCAGATATGGAATCTGCACTAGCTCTCACTCATTCTAGGTTTTCCACCAACACTTTTCCTAGCTGGCCAAGAGCTCAACCGTTTCGTTATTTGTGCCACAATGGCGAAATCAATACGGTTCGAGGAAATGAGAATTGGTTGTATGCTCGGCAGATGCAATTAGCCAGTGAGGTGTTCGGAGATGATGTCGAAAAGCTTTTCCCAATCATTCGGGCTGACGGCTCAGATTCTCAAAAATTTGATAATTGTCTAGAGTTTTTGGTTCTTTCGGGGAGAAGTCTCGCTCATGCTATGATGATGATGATCCCAGAACCTTGGGAGAAACATCAGAGTATGAGTAAATCGAAGCAGGAATTTTACAAATTCCATGCTTGTTTAATGGAACCTTGGGATGGTCCTGCTTCGATAGCCTTTTCTGACGGAGTTCAAATTGGAGCCGTTCTCGATAGAAACGGTCTGCGTCCATCAAGGTATTATGTCACTTCCAATGACCGGGTAATTTTGGCTTCAGAAGTTGGAGTCTTATCCAATATTCCATCCTCCACTGTAATCAAAAAGGGAAGATTAGAGCCGGGTAGAATGTTTATGATAGACATGGAGGAGGGTAAAATTGTTGACGATGAAGAGCTTAAAGAGAGAGTGTCGAGTGAACAGAATTACTCTGATTGGTTGTCGCAGAGTCTTTTAGAGTCGGATCAAATTGAGGAAGCTAAACCCAGGTTTTCTGATGATTTTTCAACTATCATGACTCGGCAGAAAGCTTTTGGGTTTACTTTTGAGGACTTACGTTTCCTCATCGGACCAAGTGCTCAGTCAGGTAAACAACCACTCGGCTCTATGGGAAATGACTCACCGTTGGCAGTCCTTTCAGATAAATCTCAGCTCATTTATAATTATTTTAAGCAACTTTTCGCTCAAGTAACCAATCCACCCATCGATCCGATTCGTGAAGAAATTGTTACGGCTTCCATTACATTTGTTGGTTCTGAAGGTAATCTTACCAAGCCTGGTCCTGAAAGTTGCCGGATGATCAAGTACGAGTCTCCCATCGTCGATGATTCCGAAATTTCCAAGCTTCAAAGTGAACTTCCCAGTGGTTTTAAATCGAGTACTATTGACACTGTTTTCGATCCTACATCTGATATCGACGGAAAGAATTTGTCGACTGCTCTAGAAAGTATTTTTCAACAAGCTGATCAAGAAATCGAGAACGGTTCTAATATCCTGATTTTGTCTGACCGGTCCGTTACGAACAAACAAGCAGCAATTCCGGCACTTCTCGCCTGTTCAGGATTACATCATCATCTTATCCGTAGTGGCACTCGAACCAAGGTTTCTATAGTAGTTGAGTCTGGAGAACCAAGGGAAGTACAGCATTTTGCTCTTCTGTTGGGATATGGAGCAGATTTAATTAACCCATATCTAAGTTTAGAGACGATACGATACATGATTTCGGAAGGTAATTTGGACCTTCCTGCTGATGTTGCCTGTAAAAATTTCCTAAAAGCCAATTTAAGCGGTGTTATCAAAACTATGTCGAAAATGGGAATTTCGACGGTTGCTTCTTATCGCGGTGCACAAATTTTCGAAGCGATTGGCTTGAATCAAGAAGTAATAGATCAGTATTTTACAAAAACAGCTTCCAGGGTTGAAGGTATTGGTATCGATACCATTGCCTCTGAAGCAAGGCATCGACACAGCTTTGCGTTTTCTCCACGTCCAGACGAACGGGCACTCCCCTTGGATCCGGGCGGTGTTTATCAATGGCGTGCCTCGGGTGAAAAGCACCTTTTCAACCCAACGACTATTCATAAACTTCAGAAGGCCACTAGGTTGGGTGATTTCCAAGTATTCCGAGAATACTCTGATGCTGTTAACGATCAGTCACGTGAGATGTACACACTCCGTGGATTGATGAAATTCAAATTTAATCAGGATCCCATTCCTTTGGATGAAGTGGAACCTGCATCAGAAATCGTTAAAAGATTTAAAACGGGTGCAATGTCTTATGGGTCTATTTCGAAGGAGGCACATGAGAGTCTGGCAATCGCTATGAACCGGTTAGGAGGAAAGTCTAATACCGGTGAAGGCGGAGAAGATATGGATAGGTTTACTCCTGATGAAAATGGAGACTCGAGAAGATCTGCCATCAAACAAGTGGCCAGTGGCCGATTCGGAGTAACCAGTTTCTATCTCGTTAATTCTGACGAAATACAAATCAAAATCGTTCAAGGAGCAAAGCCTGGAGAGGGTGGGGAGTTGCCAGGGCATAAGGTTCTTCCTGCCATTGCAAAGACTCGAGGAACCACTCCCGGAGTCGGTTTGATTTCCCCTCCACCTCACCATGACATCTATTCGATTGAGGATCTTGCTGAGCTTATTCACGATCTTAAAAACTCTAATGTTCATGCACGGGTAAATGTAAAGCTTGTGTCTGAAGTTGGAGTGGGAACTGTAGCAGCTGGGGTAGCCAAAGCGAAAGCAGATGTTATCCTTGTTTCGGGTTACGACGGAGGCACAGGTGCATCTCCTCGTTCTTCTATACAGCACGCAGGAGCTCCCTGGGAGCTTGGTGTTGCAGAAACGAACCAGACACTTCTTTTAAATGATCTACGAAGTCGCGTGGTTCTCGAAACGGATGGCCAGCTTAAAACGGGAAGAGATGTTGCTATAGCATGCTTGCTTGGAGCTGAAGAATTTGGCTTCGCTACCGCTCCTTTAGTTACCCTCGGCTGTTTAATGATGAGGGTTTGTCATAAAAATACTTGTCCTGTTGGCATCGCCACCCAAGATCCTCGTTTGCGCGAGAAGTTTAGGGGCGGAGCTGACGCAGTAGTAAACTTCATGAATTATGTGGCTGAAGAAATGCGAGAAACCATGGCCAAGTTAGGTTTTAGAACGGTCAATGAAATGGTTGGTCGTGTTGACAAACTTGAATTGGGTTCAGCGCTCGATCACTGGAAGGCAAAAGGACTCGATTATTCCAAGATCTTGTACAAGCCTGACATTGGACCTGAAGTTGGTACATATTGTCAAATGAAGCAGGATCATCTTTTGGATAAATCTTTGGATCAACGTTTGATTTTAGATGCAGCTAAACCGGCGATTGAAGATGGGAAGTCTGTAATCATTGATACACCGGTAGTGAATACAGACCGAGTAGTCGGCACCATTACCGGGGCAGAAGTTTCCCGTCAAAATGGTCCAGAAGGTCTACCAGAAGACACGATTCGCATTAACCTCACAGGATCTGCGGGGCAAAGCTTAGCTGCTTTCTGCCCCAAGGGCATGACATTTACTGTAGTTGGAGATACCAACGATTATTGCGGTAAAGGGTTGTCGGGAGCTAAAGTTATAGTTCGCCCGCCTGAAGACGCTCCGTTTACAGCTCACGAAAATATCATTACGGGGAATGTTTGCTTTTATGGTGCAACTGCCGGAAATGCTTACATTGCTGGTGTCGCTGGAGAAAGGTTTTGCGTACGGAATTCTGGAGTCCATGCAGTTGTTGAAGGGTTGGGAGATCATGGGTGTGAATATATGACTGGTGGATCAATCATTTGTTTAGGCAAAACTGGCCGCAACTTTGGGGCAGGGATGTCTGGAGGAGTTGCGTATATTTTAGATGAGGCAGGTGATTTTCCCACTAAAAGATTAAACTCTGAAATGGTAAAAGTATATCCATTGATTGAGTGCAATGATCAGGAAATCCAAGATGTTAAGAATAACATCAGCAAGCATTTAGAATTAACCTCTTCAGCAAGAGCAAAAGACATTCTTGATAATTGGGATGACTTTTTGAATAAGTTTCTCAAGATTTTACCTGAAGACTACGAGCGCGTCCTTAATGCCCTGAAGCGAGCAGAAGATCGTGGGCTTCAGGGAGATGACGCTATACAGGCAGCCTTTGAGGAAAATGTTGCCGCAGGACATTAAAATTTAATTACTTACTATTATGGGTAAACCCACAGGATTTTTAGAACATACAAGATCAGCTATTCCGGATCGTGCCCCTCTCGATCGGATTAAAGATTGGAACGAGATTCACGAAGACTTTCAGGAGCAAAAATTGAAAGAGCAAGGATCCAGGTGCATGGATTGCGGTACACCTTATTGTCATACTGGAATGACTTTAAGTAATATGGCAAGTGGTTGCCCAATTAATAATTTAATTCCTGAATGGAACGATCTAGTTTATCAGGACAAATGGAGAGATGCGCTAGACCGATTGCACAAAACAAACAATTTTCCTGAGTTTACTGGAAGAGTCTGCCCTGCACCTTGCGAGGGGTCCTGTGTTCTCGGCGTGATTGAGCCTCCAGTTACGATTAAGAGCATAGAATGTTCAATTATTGATAAGGGATTTAAAGAAGGGTGGGTAAAGCCTAATCCACCCAAATCAAGATCTGACAAGAAGGTTGCCGTTGTTGGTTCTGGTCCGGCAGGCCTTGCTGCAGCGGATCAGTTGAATAAGGCAGGTCACAAAGTTACCGTCTATGAACGTGCTGATCGTATCGGAGGTCTCTTGGTTTATGGGATTCCCAATATGAAACTCGATAAAAAATATGTGCAACGCAGGGTTGATTTGCTGGAAGCTGAAGGAATTGAATTTGTTGTATCTACGGAAATAGGAAAAGATATCCCGGCCAAAAAACTTGTAGACGATTTTGATGCAGTTATTCTCTGCTGTGGTGCGACCAAACCAAGAGATTTGCCCATTGAAGGTCGTGAGCTTAAGGGAGTCCATTTTGCTATGGAGTTTCTGACAAAAAATACGCAGGGATTACTCGAGCTTAAAGACATTACTGCCTTTGAAACTGCTGCTAAAGGAAAGGACGCAGTTGTTATTGGAGGTGGAGACACAGGAACCGATTGTGTAGGCACTTCCATTCGGCACGGTTGTAAAAGCGTTTCTCAACTTGAGATTATGCCTCGTCCTCCCGATGAAAGGGCTGCTGACAATCCTTGGCCCGAATGGCCGAAAGTATACAAAATGGATTATGGGCAGGAAGAGGCTCATGAACTCTTTGGTGCAGATCCTCGTCATTATCTCACGGCTACTAAGAAGTTTATTGGAGACGAAGATGGAAATTTGAAAAGTTTACTGATTCACGAGATAGAATGGAAACAAGAAAATGGTCGCTTTTCACCCGTTGAAGTGGCTGGCTCCGAAAGAGAAATACCCGCTCAAGTTGCATTTTTGGCGATGGGTTTTCTCGGCCCAGAGGATCTGATTGCTGAGGAACTTGGTTTGGAAAGGGATAGCCGTTCAAATATCCAAGCTGAATACGGAAAGTTTTCTACCAACATCGATGGTGTATTTTCCGCCGGGGATATGAGGCGAGGGCAGTCTTTGGTAGTTTGGGCGATTAATGAAGGACGAGCCGTTGCCAGAGAGTGTGATCAATTTTTGATGGGCGAGACTTCGCTCCCTTAATTTATTCTATGCGAATTGTTTGTTTGGATCTCGAAGGGGTTCTCGTTCCTGAGATCTGGATTGCTTTTGCAGAAAAAACGGGAGTGCACGAGCTGACCCGTACGACCAGAGACGAGCCAGACTATGAGGTTTTGATGAATTATCGCCTGGATATTCTTAACGAAAATAATTTTACATTGGGTCAAATTAAGGAAGTTATTGAATCCCTCGAGCCACTTCCCGGTGCTGTCGAATTTACCGAAAAATTAAGATCTAAATACGAACTCATTATATTATCTGATACTTTTCGGGAATTTGCGGGCCCTTTGATGAAGAAACTTGGTTTCCCCTGCTTATTTTGCCATGAACTCGAAGTCTCCAATGATTTAATTAAGGCGATTAAGCTTCGTTTACCCGATCACAAGAGAAAGAGTGTTCAGTATCTTCAAAAGTTGAATTTTGAGGTAGTCGCGGCAGGAGATAGCTACAACGATTTGGGTATGCTTAAAACAGCTAACCATTGCATGCTCTTTAACCCACCGGATCAATTAGTCCAAGAATATCCAGACATGCCAGTTGGTAGGAATTACGAGCAACTCATGTCGTTTATAGACCAACCAAACTCATGATTACCATTATTGCTGGAACTAATCGTAGGGGAAGCGTTTCCTCGCTTTTTGCAGACCAAATTTCTTCCATTTATAATCAACTCGATGTGGATTCAAAGGTTTTGGATCTTTCAGAACTACCTCCTGAAACATTTTCTCCAGATGCCTACATCGAAAAGCCTTCCAAAGTTTTGGAATTTACTGAACAGATTCTCAATTCTTCCGGACTCGTTATCGTAGTGCCTGAATACAATGGTAGTATGCCTGGCGCCCTCAAATTATTCATTGATTTATTACCATATCCTGAGAGCTTCGAGGGCAGACCTGTTTGTTACATCGGAATTGCTTCAGGCCAGTTTGCTGGGTTGCGTCCAGTAGAACATCTACAGCAAGTATTTGGATATCGGAATGCTTTTAATTTTCCAAAAAGGGTTTTCATCCCAGCTGTTCATGAAGTAGCTGATTCTGAAAAGGGAATTACTGATCAGGAAATCAAAAATAGACTTTCCGGGCAGGCTGATCAATTTTTGAAGTTTTGTCGTTCTTTGGGAAAATTATCCTAAGTCTTTTAAGACAAAATTGGGTGTAGGACTCGGCCATGAACATCGGTTAGTCTTAAGTCTCTACCTCCGTGTCTGTAGGTCAAGTTTTCGTGGTCTAGGCCTAGTTGGTGTAACACAGTAGCCCAAAGATCATAGAAATCGCATTTGTTTTCAGTGACATGATAACCGAATTCATCCGTTTCCCCATAAATCGTTCCCCCTTTGATTCCTCCCCCTGCCATCCAAATGGAGAAACCAAATGGATTATGATCTCTGCCATTACTTCCTTGAGAAAAGGGCGTGCGGCCAAATTCACCTGCCCAAATAACCAGGGTTTCATCTAGCATGCCGCGAACCTTGAGATCTTGAAGTAATCCAGCAATAGGCTGATCGACTTGGTGTGCCATGGCAGCATGACCTTTTTCAAGGGCACCATGTTGATCCCAGGGATTAGCCGCTCCTCCTGCACCGATTTTTTCTGTCAAACAGCTCAATTCTACAAACCGGACACCTCTTTCAACAAGTCTTCTAGCAAGCAGGCATTGTCTTGCATAGGCAGCCGTTTGATCATCTGGAGAGTCTAATCCGTACAATCTTTTGGTTGCGTCGGTTTCACCTTTGAGGTCGCAAAGTTCTGGAACCGCCGCTTGCATTTTATATGCAATTTCATGATTGCGAATCGCAGCCTCCACTTGTGAATTGTGGCCAGATTCTTTTAAGAATTCACGATCAAAAGAATTTTGGAAATTTAGTCTTTTTCTTTGGGCAGATAGAGATTCTCTGGGACGGATATTTTGAATGGGTTCGTTACGATCAACTTGCAGGACGGACCCTTGACTATTTGCAGGTAGGTAACCACTTCCATATAGTCCAACTCCCCCATGAGGAGGAACTGAGCCTCCACTGTGAAGCACGACAAAACCGGGTAGATTTTGATTCAGATTGCCAAGTCCATAGCTTACCCATGCTCCGGCAGATGGGTGTCCCATGAATGGAAAGCCGGTATGAATGGCATAATTTCCCTGTGCATGCTCATTGACCTTACTTGTCATGGAGCGAATAACAGCCATTTCATCGACCATTTTGGCAGTTCGGGGGAAAATCGAGCTTACGGGAATTCCACTTTCTCCGTGCTTTTGAAATTCAAATGGGGAGGGGAAAATATTGCCGTTATTATTGAATTGAGTTCGCTCGACTTTAACCGGCATGGGTTTACCTGCCATTTCCTGTAACTTGGGCTTGGGGTCAAAGGTGTCTACATGAGATACTCCTCCTGACATATAGCAGAAAATCACACTTTTGGCCCGAGGGGTATAATGGGGGCTGGCTAAGACTTGGCTTTGGCCAATTAAACCCTGAAGGGCAAGGAGACCAAAGCCAGTTGAGCTTTTACTAAGCATTTGTCTGCGATTCATTGTGTTGATCATTTTAGGTAGATAAATTCTTTCATGTTATAAAGAGCTAAGGCAAAATCTTGTAATTCCGGTTTATCATTGGTTGTAAGATCTTCGAGTCCCTGTATCTTTTGAACGATCTCTGCTTTGATTGATGAAAGATTCTTAAATTTGTTTTCATCTTCAGGCGATAAATGATCTATGATTTCATTTTCTGAAACATAGGAATAAGGATTAAGTAGAGCCTCTACTTCTGTCTTCGTAAGAGCTCGGTTAAAGAGAGAGGCCTTGCGAATTTTAGCGTGGAGCATTCTTTGTGGCGTTGCAGGTAAGTGACGGACACCAAAAGACACAACACTTTCTTTGGCAGTAAACTTAGATGTCTTTGTCTTGTAAGGTTTTCCGTAGGGCTCCCCATTGCGGTATCCATGAATCATCCCATTCTTCGAATAAGTTATCACGATATGAACATATTCTTTATCACCTAGTTTTTCAGCTGGTGCTGTTTCAAAGTTCTGAGTCCTTGCAAAGCTATTGCTGCCTGACATCCATTCATACGGTTTTTTCTCGGCAAATACAATTGAGTCAAAGACTGATCCATCTATTTTTTGAATAGTGAAAGCACCACCGGCCCGCTGCTTCAAATCATCCAATTGGAGAAAAACAGAGAGTGTTTTTTCCGAAATATCAAAGGGAATCTTATCGGTTACGGCATAGCCTCCATTTCTTACATGAAGAGTACCATCCTCAATTTTTGCACCCGCTTTCAAATGACTTTTAAGCCCATGGACTGAATCATTGGGGCCAATACTAAAATCCCAGTGAAGAGCTGGTTGGAGGGCTTGGTTATTTGAGTCTTTTTGAAAAGATTTTCTGGATGTGATAATCAAATCACGAACGGGTTCCGTGATCTCAGATATTTGATGGTTTATTTGATTCACATCTTTTCGTAGTTCTTCAATTCGAATATTGAGAGATTTCGATTCCTCACTGGATATTTTGATATATTCAATCGATTTGGAGATTTCATCCTGTGTAGGTTTTCTTCCCATTGCTATCGTGAACATCTTAGAAACCCGATCACTCAAACTCCCATTTCTGTGTAAATTACTGAATTCCCTTGCTGCCCTTGTCACTTCCGGGTCGTTCATCAGGGTAAGTGACTGGGCAGGTACATTTGTTACATCTCTTTTTCCTTTGGTGGAGGAAGGTACGGGTGCGTCAAAAACTGAAAGAAATTCATCCAGAGAGTTTCTTTTAATTTGTCTATATACAGCTCTTCTTGGGCTGTTTTTCCCTTCAGAAGATCCTTCAGCCACTCCTCCAAGTTGTAATCGACCCGAAGTTAATAGTAATGCATCCCGAATTGATTCAGCTTCTAGCCTTCGGATATTGGAGTGGGAAAGAAAGATATTCTGAGGATCGGTTTCCCTCGCCGCCAGGGAAGCTTTGGTCGAAAGGCGGAAGTTTTCAGAGGTTACTAAAAATTTTATAAGACTTTTTATAGACCATTGATCATTTCGAAATTTAATTGCCAGAAAATCCAGCAAATTTGGATGTGAAGGCTTCTCTCCAAGACGACCAAAGTTGTCAGGAGTCCTTACAATTCCACTGCCAAAAAGATGATGCCAAATGCGATTAACAATTACTCTGGATGTAAATGGATTATCTTCCCGTAAAAGATCTTGTGCCAATTCTAATCTCCCGACGGAGTCCTCGGGGTAGGGGGTAGGGTCAATTGCTTCCAAAAATCTTCTTGGTACTCTATGTGCAGGCTTCTTGTGGTCCCCTCTTTCAAACAATGCCTGTTCAAAAGGTTCTCCGTCCAATAATCCTGGTGCTAAGCGTGGGGCTTTGATGAGGGATTCAATTTTACGATATTCCGAAACATGATTTTTAATGTTTGGTACTTCCCTTGCGGAATTGGGAAGTATGCCTTGTTTGATCAATGAATTAAGAATTCTAGCTTGGACATCTGTCATGGAATCATTTTTCCAAGATTTAATTGTATCTAAAATTACCCGGGAATAGAGACTTGTTAATTCTTGTGAATTTGTTGTAGGTGAAGAGGTGGTAAATAATGGAGAGAGAATTTCAGCCATTTCATCTCTCGGTGCAGGTTGATCGTGAGGAGCATGAAAAGCCTCAGTCACTCCAAACCAGGAGCGTTCAGCGTTTCCTGCTTCTACTGGATGATCACGATTGGTGGTTATTTCGAGGTATCCTGTTTCCCCTGCCCAATAGTCTGTTTTGAACTTGATCCATTTTTCTCTTTCAGGATCGGGGGACAATTTGGGATAGACGGTCCCCCTCCTGGGATAATTCCATACGGAGTATCGCACGGACGTCCCCTTGTCTCCAATAACCCGAATCCATAGGTTGCCTTTCTCAAATTTAAATCGTGGAGAAGAAAGGGTTCCATTTTGCTTGGTACTTAGCAGATGAGTGTAAACTCCAGACGGCATGATATTATGTAAAATCTTTTCACCCTCAATGTTGATGCTGAATTGCCCTGTTTTTGATGAGTGTTTATTCAGCCCGGCACCACTTTTTTTCCATTTTTCGTAAGTCTCTTGCAATCCAAGGTTCCAATAATTTTTGTTTGAATTCTGCCGACGAGAAACAAGCCGGCTATTACTTTCATCGACCTGCTTTTTTAATCGCTGCCACTCTTTTGTGAATTCCTGATCTTTAAGAGAATTTAGTTTTTTCCATGGCAATAGAAAGTCGAGGGGTTCATCTGAAGACGATGTTTTCTTCACACTATTTCTTAACTTTTTTTCGATATCGAAATTCAACCAAGATTGTATGAACTCGTTCTTAATCTCATGTTTTAAAGTGGAAAGTTTATGGTTATATTCGTTAATGATCGAAGGATCATCGATAACTTTCTGGGCGGGCCTTCCGTTGGAAAGAATTCCGAATAAAGCGTAATAATCGTCCTGACTGATAGCATCAAACTTATGATGATGGCAACGAGCACACGAAACGGTCAGTCCCAGAAATGTTTTGGTTATTGCATCGATCTGATCATCAGTAAAACGAACATGCTCATCCAGTGCATCCGTGGGAGCAAAACCATGAAGGACAAAGCGAAACTGAGCTGTTCCGATAGCAGATTCATTTAGACTAAGCTCCTTATTTATTCGCGGCTCGTTGAGCAAATCACCTGCGATATGTTCTTTGATTAATTGGTCGTAGCCAATATCTTCATTGAGGGCTCGAATTAAATAATTCCTGTACCGATATGCATTAGGTATTGATGGATCTCCCTCACTTCCGTGAGAATCTGCATATCGCACCCAATCCATCCAGTGCCTTGCCCAGCGTTCCCCAAATTGAGGACTACTTAAGAGATCATCTGAGAATTTTTCTACCGCACTCTGTATACCGTCCGGTAGTAGGTTGATGAAATTACTCTGTTGTTCAATTGTGGGGGGAAGCCCGGTGATTGCAAAAGTAAGTCTCCTAAGAACGGCCAAAGGATGAGCAGGTTGGCTCGGTTGCAGGCCCGCTTCAGTCATTTTATGTTGTAGGAATTTGTCGACGGGATGTTTATCCGGGTTTTTCGTCAAAGAAGGCAAAGCTACTTTTTTGATGGGCTGAAAACTCCACCATAGCTTTCTTTTTTCTCGGATTTTCTCCCACGAAGTTTCTTGTGCGAACTGTTCAGGGGTAGGAGGTGTGTGTCGAGGATCATGGGCACCGGTTGAAATCCATTTCTCGAAATCTTTGATTACCTGTTCTGAAATACGAGGGCCCCCTTTGGGCATTTTTAAATCATTGATCTCATGTTTCATCACCCGCAGGAGTAAACTGCTTTTAGGATTGGCTAATGAAATAGCAGGTCCCCTGTCTCCTCCTCGCAGGAGACCTTCCTTATAGTCTAAAACGAGCCCAGATTTTGCTTGTTTTATACTGTTGTGGCATTCGTAGCAATTTTCAGTTAGGATTGGTCGAATCTTTTTCTCGAAAAATTCATTTTGATTATCTGCCAAAATTAAGATTGCAGGAAAAAATGCTAAAATAAAATGGGACAAAATTATGTGCATGGAGGCCTGCATTCCATAAATGGTAGATATTCCAAATAAGGAAATCAAGATGGTTCTTCATTTTGATTGTAATTTTATAATTACTGCTTGGATTGGTTTTAGACAAATAGACAAACAAAACATATGAAGAAAATTTCTGTGGTAGCAACCCGGGCTTGTGGATGGCCAAATCTTACAAAACTAAAAAATGGGCAAGTCTTATGTACTTATTTTAATGCCCCTAGCCATGGCCTAATGGTTGGAGATTTGGTTTGTTCCATTTCAGATCGAAAGGGTTCAAATTGGAGGAAAAAATCTGTGGTAGCAACGCATCCAAAAGATGGAAACCGGATGCATTTAGCAGTGGGTGTAGCAAACAATGGAGATTTACTTTGTTTTAGTAGTGGTTTTTTCGTTAAAGACGAAAAGTTTACCGGGTTTTCCGGGCATTGGTTATCGAGATCATCAGACCGGGCTAAAACATGGAAGCAAGACTCCTCACCTCAGGTTCCCAAAGCTATCCAGTCGAGTATCCCTTTTGGCCGGATTATTACTCTGGGTGGACAAAAACTTGCTTATTCTTCCTATCGATCGCAGGGCAGTGGAAAGCCCAGTGAGACCTGGATGACAATTTCAGAAGACGATGGCAAAACATGGAAGTCTTCCTTTAAGTTTGGTGTTAATGATTCGAATGAGGCTACCCTTTGTCATACCAATGATCGAATACTCGCCGCAGTTCGCACTCATGTTGATCACCATGTAAAATTATGCGTAACCTCTTCCCCCGGGAAAAAGTGGCAAGAGAAAGGTGCTTTAACCTTGCCGATGCAACACCCAGCAGACCTTACTCAGCTTTCTGATTCCTGTCTATTGTTGACTTACGGTATAAGGAATCGAGGACTCATGGGAATTGGAGCTAGGCTCAGTATTGATGGGGGAATGACTTGGAGACCACCATGGGTCATACACCAATTTGGGAATAAGGCCATGGATATCGGATACCCATCAACTGTTTCGCTTGATAGAAATGGCAATCTATTGACTGCGTTTTATACCGACTACGAACCGACAATTAAGAATAAACCAAATCTATACCGAGTATTGGCAATGAGATGGTCATTGAAAGAGTGGTTACACCCCAAAATTCTAAAAGCGGTTTCGGACGGAAAGCAATTAAGGCTGTAGATTCCTAGGATTTCTTCCGATACTGTTCTATGTAGTCAGGACGGACAGAAAGATCGCTATCGTCTCCGTAGAATTTTTGGAGTTTCTTCAGGCGGTTTTTCAGATTGTTTTGAACTTTGATCGTTTCTTTATTTCCATAGATGTTTTTAAGTTCATCTGGATCCGATTTGAGATCATACATTTCCCACTCTTTACCAAATTGATAGAAGTGCATTAGTTTATACCTCTTGGTTCTAATGCCATAATGACGAGGTATCATATGCACACTGGGATACTCGTAATAGTGGTAATATATTTCTTTTCTCCAATCTTTTTTGGTATCTCCCTTCAAAAGGGGGACAAGTGACAAACCTTGCATATCCTTCGGTTGTGGAGCACCAGCAATTTCCAGAAATGTTTGAGCGTAATCTAAATTCTGAACGAGATCGGTGTTTCTGCTACCTGGCTCTACAACTCCGGGCCACTTGACGATAAAAGGCATTTTGAGTGATTCTTCGTACATCCACCGCTTGTCATACCAGCCGTGATCTCCGATGTAAAAACCCTGATCTGAGGAATAAATAACAATGGTGTTTTTATCCAACCCTA
>JBMYOA010000004.1:0-33178 GCA_049598825.1 Opitutales bacterium
CGTCCCCCCACGCCAGCGGTTAACATAATCCGCCCCCCATCTTTCTTGATTCCCTGTGCCTGAACAACCCCAGAGTTTTTGACCAACCCTTGAAACAGAGAACTTTCTGCCTGAGCGGATAACATGACGAGCCCTCCATCTGCTTCGATTACTTTTTTATTTTCCACCAGTGCATTCCATTTCCCTGGATTCACCCGAACGCCGACTAACTGATTTGCTGAGTCAGTCTGCAATTCAATCATCTCTCCGGAAGCCAGTACGACGGACCCCTTTTTTGCAAAAATGATGCCTTCATTTCGAACTTCAGGAGCAAGCAAGGCTATAAAACCATTTTCCTGCGCTTTTAAGTCACCCGCATTGGTAATACTCCCTTCCCTGCCATTTTGGGATTTGAATATAAGATCCCCGTTCATGAAGTCATTGGTGCCAATATCAAAACTGGAGGCAATCATACTCCCCACATCGATGGAGGCTGACTTCCCGAAGTAAACTCCATTTCCATTGGTTATAAAAACCTGGCCTGGTGCAGTTATCTGACCAAGAATTTGGGACGCACCTGCACCGACCACACGGTTCAGGGTGGCCGCAGCCTGACTTGGCTGTATGAAATGAACAGCAGCACCCTTCCCCACATTAAAGGATTGCCAATCGATTACTGCTCGCGGTGTGCTTTGATGAATGTGCAAAGAGGAATTGTGCTGCTCAATTTTAACATTGCCTGCCTGAAAAGTAGCTCCGCTGGGAAGCTGCTGAGCAAACATTGTATTAAATCCAAAAGAAACGCAAAGAGACCAAGCAAAAAACGGACGAAGTCTGATCATAAAACCCATCCTAAAAACTCCTCCCTAACACGACCCAAAAGCGGTCTTCTTCCAAACTGCCGTCCTGATCCATACCCGTTGGGGAAGGATTGGGGTTTTCCCCAAACCGCCTGGCGTATGTGGCCTGCATACTAAATCCAAGAGGAGCACTCCAGGCAAAGTTAACCCCACCACCTGACAACTCATACTCAGAAGGCCCTGTGGTGGTAGGATCCCGTTCACCAACCCAACCCCAGTCGTAAAATGTCTTGGCGATGATGTCATTACTCAAGATGTATCGTAACTCTGCTTTCACAAGCCTTCCGACAGAGCCCGTAGCTTCACCAGAAGGATAAGCCCGCACCCCACTCAAGCCACCCAAGCTGAAACTTTCCGCACTATCTAAAAAGTCTTCTGTTACATCATCTGCTGTTGCTTCAATTGTATGTAAAGAGTTGGTTGAAACATCCTGAGTTAGTTGGCCAGAAACAGAGAGAAAGAAACTTAATTTTTCTGAAATAGTCTGCTGACGACTGGCACTGTAATTGATCAGAGTATGATATCCCTCGTGTGGATTTGTTGGTATTCCATCCAAACCACTCACCTTCCCATGGGACAGACCAATGCTCATCGAGTTGGCTCCACCTCCCCAAATAGTATCAAAAAGGTTTCCCGACAAATTCATCGACAGACTGTCAATGGAGTAATGTTTTTGAGTAACTGAAGCGACACTTGATAAGTAAATTCTATGATCAAACTGATAATTCTGATATAAATTTCCTCTCTGGTTACGAATAACAGGATAACGAAGAGACAACCCGGCTTCTTCGACTTCTCCTTTAATGTTAAGAGCGGCCAGTTCATCCGTGACAACTTTGTAAGTTAGGGCACTTCCGTACAGATTGACTCTCCATCCTCGAGAGCCAAATGGCATACCTAAAGAAAGTCTTCCATAGATGCTTCCTTCGCTTTTCAGAGTTTGTAAGCCTATGGTCTCTGCTAGCTGAAAAGGACTAACCAAGCTGGCAGCCAGGGTGGCCCTGTAAGTACCCAATGACCTTGAATGAGCATTATCCACTACTAAATCTGCAATGTAGGGCGGTTCTTTTGAGGTTTTTAAAACTAAATCCACTTCATCATCTTCTTCCCCTGCCTGCAAAAAACCAGTCATGCTCACACCCGGCAAATCATCTGCCAAGAGTAGTCCACGATTCATGGATGATGCATCATAAATCTTCTTTGAGGGGGAATAACTTTCAACTGTGGTTTTGATTCTGGAGTGTTTGACATGAGAAGAACCACCCGGATCAATGATAATTTTCCCGACTCGGGCCTCAGCAAGATCAATGATCAAAATACCATCAGTAATGTCTTGGGGTGGAATTTTAACCGAAACTATCTTTCCTTCCTTTTTATAAAATTCTTCTAGATGAGTAACAATCTGAGAAAGATCATCAAACTGCAAAGGTACCTGACGAAAAGCCTGTAGGGTGCTCCTCAAAACTTTTGCAGGAAAAGCTTTTAAACCTTTAAATCGAAAAGTTTGAACCTGGAAAGTGACATTCGAATCATCCTCTTCTTGAATATTTGAAAAAGGGGAATTTGAACCACTATTCTGGGGATCAAGTAGGCTGGTATTATCTTCTGCAAGAAGCGAAACTGAGAGGTAAAAAAAAGCACAGAAAAACAGAAACTGCCGAATTTCAGACAAGAGTGCACCCGCAAAGGTTACTTTGCCAACAAAACGAGCAGTGCGTACAATCATATCTTATATCAAATAATTTCACTATTATCTTTTTTTAATAAGATAAAGTAAAACAGATTTTTCACTAAAAAAATGAATTACTTTAATCAAAATATTACAAACTAAACTATTTTGCCTCTTTGGTTTACAACAATTGCAAGAGAAGTTCAGAATGTAAAATGCAAGCCCATGAAAGAATGGTAATATTGTGCCGAAAACGAGCACTCTAAAGTACCCCGGCCCAGTTGTTTTCGCAGGTAATATTACGATGCAAAACCACCAGTATTTTTAAATCGCTATTTTAACACCTCTGCGAAGATAAGCTGGTACATCGAGATCTTCCCCTTCGTAAAGATTTCGGGATTCCATGTCCTCAAAGATTCCTCTCTGATTTGCCTCTTCCATGAATGAAAATGTGTTTTGATCTTCGGATTCTTTTTTTCGACTAAATCTACTTTTTCTGGGTGAAGACTTCACCTTTGAGTCCGGTTTGGATGGAGGGGTTTTCAATTTTGAAGGATGTGTACTCTTGCTCACGCTGGGCGTGGCTTCAATCACTTGTTCCGCAACGGGAGCGACATCGGCTGTCATACCTGCTTCCAAGTCCGTAGCACCCAACACAATAATTTGAATGCGGTCTCCCAGGTTTTCATCCACATGGGCACCAAAAACCACATGTTCGCCCGCTTTAAATGCTTCCCGAATCTCGTGCGATGCTTGTTGCAAAGCATTCATGCCCATGCCGGGACCACCATTAATGAAAATAAGCAAGGCATCGGCAGCTTTGGAAACATCCGGCAGGTGAAGCATTGGGCAAATCATCAGTTCACTCAGTGCTTGCCTGATTGCGTTCTCCCCCTGCCCTTCGCCATAGCCAAACAGGGTTCTGCCTGATCTACGATTAAATGCTTTTCTGAGATGAACAAAATCCACATCGATCATTCCTCTCTTAAAAATCAAAGAACATATAGCTGAAATCCCACGACTAACATTTCGACCCGCTTCCGCGAAACACTCTAGAGCAGTGGCATCAGCACCTCCAACTTGCAGCAGTGAATCATTAGGGAGTGGAATGACTGCATTGGCAAACTTACGAAGTTCTGAAAGTGATTCTTCAGCCTGTGCGTGCCTTCCTTTTTCCCAACTAAAGGGCATCGGAGCAAAAGCAAAAACGAGTGCTCCTGTTTCCCGTGCAAGTTTTGCAATTTCAGGGGTTGCACCGCCTCCGGTACCCCCTCCTAGACCTGCCAACAAAAAAACCAAATCCACCCCTTCCAAAGATTTCCGGATCTTATCCTTCTCATCCTCGATCGCTTTTCTTGCTAACGAAGCTTCTCCTCCCGTTCCCATTCCGCGAGTAAGAGTTCTGCCTATTGCCATTTTCTCCGAAGCGATTGAGTCCCCTAAGGCCCTTGCATCAACATCAATTGCAAGTTGCTCGACACCGGTAAAATTATCCAAACGCAGTCCATCCACTAGCGAAAGGCCCGCCCCGCCTACGCCAATAACCTTGGCTTTGAGTACGGTATTCTCGTTGAGGTCGACAGTTTTGGAATCTTTTTCAAATAGGTTTTCTTGCGTCATGACTTGGTGGGGTTCTGAAGATAAAAGAATTACTCATTCGCAGGACCGATGCCTACAATGCGGCCAATTTTGCCGAGTAGTCCAACATCCTGTTCAACTTTTTTCTGACCAGGGAGGCTGTGATCTTCGAGTCCATAATGTAGCAAGCCCAAAACGGTTGCATTTTCAGGTTGGGCGAGTTCGGGAGTAATACCCGGGGGGAATGGTGCTTTTCTTACATTTTGACCCAACACTTGACTCGCCACTGTTTCAATTCCCGGTAAGCGGGAACCTCCTCCAGTTAAAAGGATTCCCCCTTTTAGTTCGTTCTCATCGAGGAGAGGGCCCAATTCTTTGCTTATGATCTCAAAAAGTTCAGTGACTCTGACATGGATAATATCTGCAATCGCCTTACGGGGTACGGAACGGTCTCCGATTGTTTTATTACCAATTATCCAGACATCTTCAGACTGTTCATCCTTCAGCGGCATCGCTTGTCCATATTCCAACTTTAATTTCTCTGCATATGGTTCAAGAACCCGCAGACCCATACTCAAATCTCCCGTAATATGATCTCCGCCTACCGGAACAACCCCACTGTAAGCAACATAACCTTGCCGATATACCACAAAGTCAGTGACTCCCGCACCTAAGTCCAAAACAATAGCACCGGCTCTTCGCAAGTCAGGCCCCGCGACCATCGTGGCCGAAGCAATAGAGGACAGGATCAAATCATCCACCTCCAGGCTGTAATTTGAAATCACATGCAAACCCATCTGGATCGCTTTATCATCCCCATCAATCGACCAGTAACCAAGATCTACATTATTGCCGAGCATTCCCACAGGATCATCGACTACCTTTTTATCCAGAATAATGGGGGTGCGAACATGATGAACATAAGATCTCCCCTCGTCCGGTTGCCTTCTTTTGGCTTCCATAGAAGCACGCTTAAGATCGTCTGCAGTTACGCGATTATCAGAAGACACCACCGAGGCCGACCCTCGAAGCATCTGTCCTTTAAGGTGTGCCCCTGTTTGGGCAAGATATATGGAATCTACGGTTGTGCCGGACATTTTCTCAGCCTCCTCCAAAGCTGCGTGAACCGCAGTGGCTGCTTTTCTAAAATCCATAATTTCGCCTTTTCGCATGCCTTCATTCTGGCGGGTTGCCATGCCAACTATGCTAAGGGAACCACTTTCTCCCACTTCCCCCACCAATGCTTTGGCCGAAGAAGTCCCAATTTCAACTGCTCCTATTATTTTACTCATATGATCTAGCTGCTTTTGTGGTTTAAATTTTAGCGAAAACTGAGCGATCGTGGGAAAGATCAATCGATTCGATTACCTGCTTTTTCCTGAAATCTGGTTCCAGGAAAAGGTAGTGAAGTCGCTCCATCTGAGTGGCAAATTTCTGAGGGGCAAATCGAATTTTTTTAACTTTACCGGAACGAACTAGAATATGGGCGACCGGATCAAATTCATTATTTAAGTCATAAGAAATAACTTTCCAATCTCTATAAAACGCGGGATATTCCCGTCGGGCCAGGGCGAGTAAAGGGGCGACCTTCGCCACTTCAGATAGAGGCTTAAAACCAGCTCCATCTTCGGTTCTTTTCAGTGAACTCGAAGGCACCGCAAGAGAGGGTAGCAAAGATAAGCGAGCAGGAGAATATCCTTCCCCCAGGTATAGTGCCCCATCGGCTGAAACGAGCCAGTCGTTGTATCCGCCCGATTTGACCTTTAGTCTTAAAACCATGATTGGGGACTGTTCCTGAAGAGAGATCTCCAGCGTTGCAGGAAAAACTCTTTTCACACGGGCACTGACTACTTGATCTTCTTTTTCCAAGTCAGCTCTGATTTTATCGATATCCAAGTCCATCAGCGATCTACCACGCATCGGTCCAAACCAATTCGTAAACCATTTCTCCGAGAGAACTCCATCGCTGGAAAACTTAATTTGCTTAATCGAAGTGCCCGGGCCCGTCAGATCAACAGGACCTGAATCCTGATGCACAACTTTCTCCATCCACGCAAAGCCAACCCCAGACAGACCCAGAACTAGGAGTAAAAGGCTGACCCTTCCAATCATCCCCATCCTCTTTTTAAAAGCAGGAATAGTGGAAGGACGTCGAGAGGACTTGGGTTTTAGTTTTTGCCAGCTTAATCCTGAATCAGAATTCTTTTTATTTTTCGATTTCATGCTTATGCGCTTAATACAGAAATTTTTGACTGTTCAAACCTGGCGATGGCAGGCTCAACCAATTTCTTACAAAGTGATTGAAAATCGTACCCTGCACAGGATGCACTCTTGGGCAGCAGACTAGTGGTCGTCAGTCCGGGGAGTGTGTTAACTTCGAGGAAGAATGGATTTCCATCCTCGCAGATCATAAAATCAATCCTGGCAAAATCCCTGCATTCGCATACATGAAAAGATCGGCGGGCAAAGCGTTTAATTTCCTCTTCGATCTCAAGATCCAGAACTGCAGGAAAGCGATACTCCGTTGAGCCTTTGGAGTATTTTCTTTTGTAATCATAAACTCCTCCGTCTGGAATCACTTCCACAATTCCCATAGGGACTCCATTGAGCAAACCAACAGTAACTTCCCGTCCAAAAACCCGCTTTTCCAACATCCAGTTCCCCGTCTCAATCTCGCTTAAAGCTTTCTCTAATTCATCAACCCCATTAATTACAAAAAGTGCGACACTACTACCTTGATCCGTGGGTTTAAGAATTACATCAGCACCAAGTTCTTTGCATACTTCATTCGGGTTAATTGATCTCGGGTCGGTAAAACGAACATCTGGACTTACGCGTACACCTCTTTCGGCAACGCTTCTTTTAGATGCATATTTATTCATGCATAAGCGACTCGCATTAGCTCCACTTCCTGCATAGAAAAATCCAGCCTCATCTAAAATTGCCTGCAACTGACCATCTTCCCCAAATGTGCCATGAATAACTGAAATTACCACCGTTTCTTCAGGTGAAAGATCGTGGGGTAAAGACGCTTCCGTCAAATCAATCAAATTGACTCGATAATCAAACTCAAGTGCGTCAGCCAGGCATTGGCCAGAATCCAATGAGACCTGCCTTTCCGGTCCGATGCCTCCAGCCAAAATGGTAATAGATGGTAAGATATTCTGATTATTCATGATAATTGATCATTCCATTTTTTCCCGAGTAGCCCTACCTCCGGCTCAAGATTGACCTGGGATTCTTCCTGTACCCGTTTTCGGACTTTTTGCATAAGGGCGATTACATCTTCAGCCGTCGCCCCCCCCTCATTAACGATGAAATTAGCGTGTACATCTGAGACAACCGCGTTGCCTACCCGCTGTCCTTTCATCCCACTATTTTCAATTAACCAACCCGCAGATTTTTCTTCCGGATTCTTAAAAATACAGCCCGCACTTGCCTCCCTGGGTTGTGAGGCTCTCCTCTTTTGAGCTAAGGCTTCGATTGCGGAGCGAATATCCTTGTGGTCCGAACGTCCCTCTGCCTTAAGCTTCGCCCTCAAGGCAATTCCTTCCTGTGCCTCCTTGCAAAAACGATAACCGACATTGAGTTGATTCCCTGGTATCTCCTTAATGGTTCCATCCGGAAGCAAAAAGGAAACCCACTCCACTAAATCGTAAATCTCCCAACCCATTGCACCGGCATTCATTCTCAGGGCACCGCCCAGGGTGCCAGGAATTCCCTCAAGAAACTCAAAACCCAAAAGTCCCCGTTGGCAGGCTAACCTGCAAATATCTTTAAGTCTGGAACCTGCTCCAACCACGAAAGAATCGTCAGAGCGGGAACTGATCTCGTTCCAAAATTCTCCACGCAATCGTAAAACCAATCCATGATAACCTTCATCAGGAATAATCAAATTCGAACCCCGACCCAACATCACCCGGGGCATAGAGAAAAAGTTAGAAGCTTCCACCAGTCTCCGCAAATCTTCGGTGTGTTGGGGTTCTGCGTACCACAAAGCCTTTCCCCCAACCCGCATAGTTGTCTTGGATGCAAGGTTCTCATCCTTGCGCAGGACGGAACTCGAAGACAATCGACCACTTAGGAAATGAGAAAAGGCTGAAATCCTGTCTCCTTTATGAGTGTGAATAGCAGCAAAGGCATGAGCCCATCCATCTATGTTCCCTGCACCAACAAATAAAACCTGCTCAGGAGTAAGGGGATTATCAGTCTCGTAAACTTCATCCACAAATGAGGTGTAATCAGAAAATACTTTTGTTTTGTCCCTCAATCGCGGAGGTAAGTGCCCCACCAATGACTCCGCATCGCCATGTTCGTCATACTTTTCAAATGCACCATAAGTGGGTAACAAATTAAGTTCATCTGCGGCACCTAATTCTTCCGCAAAGGATTGGGCAAACGCTTTGGTTCGGCTGTAACGATGCGATTGAAAAACAACTTTCATCCAGTGGTCCGGTAAAAGTTTTCTTCTCGATGCGAGCAAAGAGCCTATCTCGGTGGGATGATGGGCGTAATCCTCGAGTATGGTGCGGTGCTCATCCTCAAATAAGACAGATTGTCTTCTTTCCATACCGGGAAAACTTTTAAATGACTCTTCACCTAATTGAGCCCCCATCTTCCTGCCGCATGCTTTAGCAGCCTCCCAATTGCAAACCATAAAATCTGCAGAACTGTGGTTTGCCTCAAAAGAGGAAACATTCACACTAAGATTTTCATTGGCCCATGAGAGTAAATCGGATTTCCCTGGCAGAATTACAGATGATTTTGTCCGAGAGAGTAAGCCCCGCAAAGTATGCTCGAGGGAACTCTCCTCTTTATACTCATCCACATGATCCCAGTCATAATTTAATACCAGTGTGATATCAGGATAAAACCCACCAATGGTTCCATCACTCTCGTCGACTTCGACGACTAGCCAAGGGCTGTTTTGGTAATTCCCTATTGGTAAAGCATCTTCTTTGAAGCGGCCTCCCACTAAGTAAGAAAATGAAAAATCTTCTTTTGTAAGAGCCCAGGTGAGCATTCCAGTGGTCGTAGTCTTCCCATGGCTTCCCACAATGGCCACTGTTTTAAAACTTTTTGAATACTCTGCGAGGAAATCACCCCGTTTGTAAATTTTACTACTCGTACCACGGAATGAAGATAGTCTTGAGTCCGATCGGTTGATGGCACTCGAATGAACAATATAATCCGGTTTTTTATGAGGAACAGGCTCAAGCAAAACCTCAACCCCAGCTTCCAACATTTGAGAACGTAAGGGTTCACGAAAATAATCGTCAAAAGCCTCCACTTCCACCCCTGCACCACGCAAAAAGAATGCAAGGGGGGCCATGCCCATTCCACTCGCACCAAGCAAGAAAACTCGTTTCGGTTTCTTCATGCGTAAACGGCTAGATTCCTCCCTTGTGTGTCCAGTGACATTTCTCGCTCAGTAACCAGCTGCTTCATGTCATCAACAATTCGTGAGCCCACATCACCCCCATCCATTGCAAAAAGATTTCGGCGCAAAATTGCGCGTAACTCTTCATTGAACATCATCTCCTGGACTTCCTTAAACAGTTTTTCAGTCAGGTCCTCATCCTTACAAACCAATCCGCCCCCTTTAACTTCAAGAAAACGAGCATTGTGCAATTGATGATTATCGGCAGCAAAAGGATACGGAATAAGAATTGAAGGCACCCGGCATCGAACAATTTCAGCGATAGCTCCCGCACCAGCACGGGATACAACCAAGTCCGCGGCTGAAAGAAGTACATTCATTTCATCCGTAAAAGCAATAAAACGACTGGTTATAATTTCATCAGCGGGTCCATCCAATTGAACTACGCCTGAGCTATCTTTCCCCATTCCAGTGATACATAAGGTGGCGATCCCTTCCCCTGCTAAATCAGAGAGATTTTTCTTCACCCATTTATTTAAAGATGCCGCTCCCTGGCTTCCTCCTAACACCACTAATAAACGATCGCTGTTGGGAATACCCAGGTGTTTCCTTGCTCGCTCCCGAGGAATTCGGCGAAATTCTTTACGGAGAGGATATCCAACATTCTTCACCACTTCCGAAGACAAACCTTCCAGTACCATACCTTCGGGCAAATATACCCGGTCGGAATTCTTGGCAATCATACGGACTGCTTTACCCACGGCTCGATTAGCCTCGTGTATAAAAATGGGAATCTTTTGCAAACGGGCCGCCACCGCAGGGCCTAACGAGGTAAAACCACCGAAGCCGATCATCGCATCCGCGTTTACTTTTTTGTAAAACCTTTTTGACTGTAAATAAGAAGAAATGAATCCTTTAAGAAAAAGGAAAAGGCCTATTGGAGTTCTAATAAGTGGGGCTCCGGGCATCGCCACGAAATTAAGCTTCGGGTATTTACTCGATAACCTGGAATCAACACTTTTTCGACTGATGAAAAGCCATGCCTTGCATCCTTTTTCCTCTAAACTTTGAGCAAGAGCAATTCCCGGGGTTAAATGCCCACCAGTACCACCACATGCTATGACCACATTTTTCATATCTCTCGTGGCTGTAACCCCTGCGGATTATCCATTTTGCGGAAAACATTAATGATCAACCCTAGAAAAATAAAGGTGACCATTAAATTGGATCCTCCGTAACTAATAAAGGGAAGCGACATCCCTTTAGTTGGTAATGAACCTGTGACCACACCCATGTTGATGATGGACTGTAAACTGATAAAAAGCAGCCCTCCCAATGCGAGCTGATACTCGTAAAGCTTCGTGGATAACCTTAATTTCCAATAAACGAAGAGGAACAACAAGGTAAAACAAACTAAAATAGAAAAAGTGGAAATCAGTCCCAGCTCCTCCCCGATGACCGGAAATATGAAATCAGTGTGAGCTTCGGGCAAAAAATGCATTTGTTGCCTCCCCATCCCCAACCCAACTCCATTTACTCCGCCTACACCGAAAGCAAGCATTCCCTGCCAAAGCTGGTAGGCACTGTCGCCTGCGTTTGCCTCGACATCAAGAAATGAGGTTACACGGCGAATACGAACAGGGTCGAAATATACCAGGACCGAAAAGGCAGCCACGGCAAGTCCAGCGACTGGCAGTAGCCACCGTAAACTGGTTCCGGATTGAAACATCATCGTCGCCGCAACTGCACCGCATAGAAAACAGGTTCCAAAATCAGGCTGTAAAATGATCAAACCACAACAACCCCCAATAATTAAGGAAGGAACAAAAAATCCCCACATGAATGTTTTTATCTCACGTTGCCGGGCAGCAAAATATACGGCCAGAATCACCACTAGACCAATCTTGGCAAACTCAGACGGTTGAACACGCAAGGGTCCCAGCCCGAGCCATCTTTGCGCACCATTTACCTTAACCCCAAGACCAGGAACCAAAGTCAGGACCAAAGCTAACATACTGACTCCGTATATGAGCCACGCCCTGCGCTTCAGCCATTCAAGATTCATGAATGCAGCATACACTCCAACGAAAATTGATATGCCAAGCCAGATAAACTGCTTCGTTAGCAGAGACTGTGCCCCCCTAACTGCCCCCGCACTGAAGAGCATGACAAGCCCGAGGGTTGTCAGTCCTAGTGCGACTGCAACTAAATATATTGAAACCCAGTTATTTGACTTCGTTAACGACCGATCCAATCTTTTTCCCGCCTCCCATTCTTTTCCACACCATTTAAAGTAATACTCAATTAGGGCTATCAGGAGCGTCGATTAATGGACGGTCTTCTGTAGTACCCTTAAAGAAATTCTGAAGACTGTCATCTCCACCTGGTTCCGTAACATCTGGAACATTATTTGTTTCCTTAGCTGGAGGACTGATATTTTCGGTCAAAGTCGCGTTTGAATTTGAACCTGAGACCACCAAGGATTGCCCCACGCGTATTTTCCCCGCATCCGTCAAACCGTTCCATGACATAATTTGAGCAATTGAAACTCCATAAATTCCTGCAATTCGAGTAAGGTTCTCGCCTTTTTTAACAACATGGGTGGTTGCACCCGGAGGAACAACGGTTGGTTTGGTTGTGGAAGGCACAGCAATCGTAGAAGCACCAGGAAGGATTAATGTTTGCCCAGGACGGATAATTGACCGGCTGTTCATTCCGTTAACTTCCATGAGACTTGATAAGGAGACTTGGTTATTTCTGGCGATCCGTGAAAGACTGTCTCCTGACTTAACGATGTAGGTTCCTGCTGCACCCTCTGTAGTTACAGTTGTCTGGGGCACGATGGCAGGAGTTGGAGTTGATGGAACCCCACCAGCAGGGATCATAATTTCTTGTCCAATCGAAAGTTTCGAGCTTTTGCTTAAGTTTGGATTGGAAGCAAGAAGAGAACTCAATGTGATGGAATTCTTACGGGCTATTCCCCATAAAGTGTCTCCACGTACCACTTTATAAATATTTACATCTGTTGGCCTTAATGGACTTGCGGTCGGATCCAAGGCTAGAGGAGAGGGGGAAACCGGTTCTGGTTGCGGAACAATAATATCGTTCCCCGGAATTATAATCTCTCCAGGTTTAGGTCGAGTAGGTGCCACGAAAACCTCCTCAGTTGGTTTTTCAACAATGCCTGTGCCCTGATTAAAATCATTAATAGGCGTTTCCTGTGGTGCATTCCCTACTTCAGTTGCAGGCATATTCTTTTTGTCCGCAGTTTGGCAACTAGGTTGGAACATTACGAGAAGTATGACTCCAACATGGAGGGATAAAACAATACCGAATATTTTTGTCAGTTTCATAATTATTTTTTGCATAGATAAGTCTAGTACAGCAGTTCTTGAGTCGAAGTGGCAAACCTCTTCTTTAATTCTTGGACACTCCGATTAAAGGTCTCACCGCGTTCTTCATAGTTCCTAAATTGATCGAAACTTGAAAATCCAGGGCTTAAAAGAATCGAAACTCGGCCATTTGCTTCATTGAATGCCGATTCCACGGCCTCATTTAAGCTAAAGCACTGTGACGCAGGAGTATCAAAAGCATTGATTTTAGCAGTCATTTCTTCCCCTACTTCGCCAAAGACAAAGGCTTTGGAAATGTATTGGCTCAAATCTCGGGAAAATTCATCCATCATTACTCCCTTGGACTGTCCTCCTCCGATCCAGAAGATGGGATCACGCATGCTCTTGCATGCAGCGATAACCGCATCAAAATTCGTGGCCTTCGAGTCGTTCCAAAAACTAATGTCATCAATTTGATGAACTTTGGTAAGTCGGTAAGGTTCAGCTTGATAATCCTGGCAGGCCATGAAAAATTCCTCTTCCGAAATTCCCAGCGATGATGCATAACCAGAAGCCAAGGCGTAGTTCTCCTTTTGCGGGTAACTGCTCAGGAAGTGTTCTTTATCGAAAGAATGACTGCTCTGTCGCGAAGGTGAAATAACTTGAACATTTTCAGGCAAGTCTAATGAAAATCTATTTGCCCATGTAAGAACACTCCTCCCCACAAATATCTCACCTTTACATTTTTGTAAAAGCGAGAGCTTGGAACGAAAGTAATCTTCCATAGTCCCGTGATAATCCAAATGGTCTTCCGCAAAATTAGTCCAGATTCCTCGATCTGGAGTAAGGTAAGAAATGTTGCGTGATTGAAAAGAACTCACCTCCAAGAGGATTCTTGTCTTTACATTCACTTGTTCCGCAACGAATTGAGAAAGAGGCAGGCCTATATTTCCGGCAGTGCTCGTTACATGACCGAGTTTACTAAGAGCATGATGAAGAAGAGTAGCAACCGTGGTTTTCCCATTCGTCCCAGTAATCGCAGTGATTGGAGAAGCCGTAAAACAGGAAGCAAAATCTAATTCTCCTAGTACTCTAATTTTCATTTGCCGGGCAAGTAGCAACCACGGATGGTCCGGACGAAAACCCGGACTCACCACAACGAGGGCACTGGATCTTAGCTTTGCTGGGGTTAACTTTATACCACGCTCATCGTATACCCGAAACTTCCACCCCAATCTTTGGAGCAATGCACTTACACCACGACCACTGACCCCACCACCCAGAATAGCAACAGGCGATGCCATCAACTTTTCCCAATCTTCTAGTGGTCCAATCATTATCTTAATTTTAAAGTAGCTAGTCCTAGTAAAGCAAAAAGAAGCGACAAAATCCAAAAACGAATCACGACCTTCGTTTCTTTCCATCCCTTAAGCTCAAAATGATGATGAATCGGGGACATTCTAAAAATTCTTTTACCTCTGGTCTTAAATGAAGCGACCTGCAAGATAACTGAGCCTGCCTCCATCACAAAAATACCCCCCACAATTATCAAGGTCAACGGTTGGTGAATCATTAAGGCAATAATACCAACAAGTCCTCCAATTGCCAAAGAACCGGTATCCCCCATAAAAACCTCTGCGGGATGAGCATTAAACCAAAGAAAAGCTAAACTCCCCCCCAATAATGCGGAGCATACAACCGTCAATTCTCCAGAGCCCGGTATCCAACTTACTTTCAAGTAATCCGAAATAAGAAAATTTCCAGAGGCGTATGCCATGATTGCATAGGTAAGGGCAACGGTAACTGTACAACCAATTGCAAGTCCATCCAAGCCATCGGTTAAATTGATTGCATTACTGGATCCCGTTAGGGTTACGAGAAAAAATAAGAAACAGAAGACAACCGACATATTTTCAAGAAGCATTTCCTTAAAAAAAGGCACCCATAACTCCCTCATTTTACCAGCACTCCCCGTCGCATTTCCATCAGCTCCCGTAAGAACCTCACTCAAAGGTCCCAGCAGTATGAACATGGCAATACCGGTGGTGAGGAGCTGTCCAATTAATTTATATCTTCCTGCCAATCCCTTGCTGTTTTTCTTTGAAATCTTAAGGTAGTCATCGGCGAAACCTACGATCGTAAGAAGCAAGTAGGTAACCAGAGCGGTAACCACATATACATTTGGCTCAGCCCATAATAATACGGAAGAAACCACTGTTATACAAATAAGCAGACCACCCATAGTGGGAGTCTTTTCCTTAGCTTGATGTAAATCTGCCAACTCACCGACTTCGTCCTTATCCCTAAATGCTTGCCGGGCACCAAATGCCCGCAGGAAAGCAATGATCTTAGGCCCTAAGTAGAAACCAAAAATCAATGCAGTTACTCCTGCACCTATTGCACGAATTGAAATAAATTGAAATAACCTTAGGGGACCAAAGAATTCTTCGTAGAACTGCAGATAGCTTAACATTTTTCGTTACGCGTCTGTGGTTCAAGATCGGTTGCCCAGGTGGGAACAAGGGTTTCAAGCTGACTTGAGCGACTACCTTTAAAAAATAATGCACCCTTAAAATCTTCTATAATCGGGATGGCACTATCTTTCTCTTCAAGAAGTATAATTTGATCTTCTGTCACCTGGTTTTCTAAAATACCATCCGCCATCCATCCAGCCTTCTGTCCAATTAGAATGACTAGATCTCCGCTTCCCAGTTTCAAGCATTTCCCTACCCTTCTGTGCAGGTCTTCCTCCTTCTCGCCCAACTCTTCCATACCTCCAAGAACATAAAGCTTATTTTGGGAAGGATTGGCATTCATGAAGAAATGAATCGAATCCACCATCGAACTGGGATTTGCGTTATAGCAATCCACAAAATACTTGTTCCCTCGACCCTGCAAGGTCTTGCCTCGCAAAGTCGAGGGACGGTATTGGGGTAGGCGTTCGAAAAGATCTTGATCACTGACTCCCATGTCACTCGCAACCATGAGTGCTAAAGCCATATTGGATGCCATCCCCCTTGAAATCATTGGCAAGGTTATGGAAAAAAATGGGGACTCGTGACGCCAAAGCCGTAGCGTCGACGAGTCCCCGTTTGTTTCTGTTTCAGTCCGAAATTCAAAGTAAGCTTCCTTTTTTCCAATTTTATGATCCGAGGGATCACCGGATTTTAGGATGATGTAATCTCTTCCTTCTAAATTGCTTTCATCAAATGGGGTAAAAGCTGTACAACTTTCGGGAAAGAAAATCTTCGCGAGATTACCCGAACCCTGAAATATTTTTGCTTTTTCTTCTGCCACTTTGTTGACTGACCCTAATCCCTCCAAATGCGAGTCACCCACTAGAGTAACAATCGCATAATCCGGCTTAATCATTTTAGCCAACTGATCCATTTCCCCAGGTTGATTAATTCCAGCCTCTACCACCGCATAACGATGAATTTCCGGATCTATTTCCAAAAGCGTCAAGGGGACTCCAAGATGATTATTGAGATTCCCTCTTGTGCTTAGAGTTTGTTCTTCACCCAATAGAATTTTTAGAATCTCCTTCGTTGAAGTTTTTCCACAACTCCCAGTCACTCCAACTACTTTACCAGTAAATTCATTTCGATAATTACGGGCTATTTCCTGAAGCGAAAAAAGACTGTCTGCCGTCTTAAGTTGAGGAAAATCGACTTCGCTTACCCACCGACTGACCAAAGCACCAGCAGCACCAGCATCCTTAGCCTGTTGCATAAACTCATGACCATCCCTTTTGTCCTTGAGTGCAATGAACAACTCACCATTACCCAAATTCCTGGTATCAATAGAAAAACCATTAATATAACCTTGAGGTCGGATTTCCCACCTTCCCTTACCCCATTCGGCAAGGTTATCTGGATCAAATCGCAGCATTATTTTGCAAAAGATTTTGCCTGTAATAATTCATCAGCAACCTTACGATCATCAAAAGGAATTGCGGTGTATTGGACTTCCTGAAATGTCTCATGACCTTTTCCAGCAATTAAAACGCAATCTCCTTCATTTGCAGCGTCCAACGCCAAACTGATTGCTCGTCTACGATCTTCAATAAAGTGAATATCAGAACCCTTGGAAATTCCTTTTCTCATATCCTTAAAAATATTCGATTGAGGCTCGGTGCGGGGGTTATCTGAAGTAGCCCAAACCATGTCAGCACCCGCACACGCTACACGCGTCATCTCCATCCTTTTACCACGATCCCTATCCCCTCCACACCCAAAAACTACATGAAGATTTCCAGGAGTGCATTCTCGTAACATTGATAATGCATTTCTCAAAGCATCCGGCGTATGAGCATAATCAACCACCACTTTGTATTTCTGACTACAATCAACTGTTTCCATTCTTCCATCAACACCTTCAAAAGCTCCGACCTTTCTCAGTGAATCAGATACTGAACGGCCTAAGCTATGGATGACTGCTAGAGATGCCATTAGGTTCATAACATTAAATCTTCCCAGCATCGGACTCGTGACCACATGGGTTCCAGTGGGAGCATCCAAAATAAATTCAGTCCCCTTCTCCTGTAAATCAAGGTTTCTGGCACGAAAATCATTTCCCTCTTCCATCCCAAAGGTAATTACGCGGACCTGAGGAGGGAGTTCATTAATCAATCTTTTACCGTAAGGACAGTCTCCATTGATTACTGCAACTTTGGGAAGCTTTCCGTTTACCCCATTGAAAATCTTTCGCTTCTCATTGAAGTAAGCTTCCATATTTTCGTGATAGTCAAGATGGTCTCTTGTTAGATTAAGAAACACGGAGACACCAAGTTTCAATCCTGATACTCTTGATTGATGGATGCCGTGCGAACTCACCTCCATAACCGCTTCAGAGCAACCTCCTACCAGCATACTTCTAAGCAAAGAATACAAATCTGTGGATTCAGGAGTTGTGCGAAAAGATGGTACTTCACGGTCCCCCAAGTGATAGCGAACAGTTCCAATTAGCCCAACAGGGCGACCTGCATCTTCCAGTAAATGGCGCGTCAATGTGGTAACAGTTGTTTTGCCATTTGTGCCCGTTACACCAATTAAATCTAAATGTTCATCGGGATTCCCATAATATCTTTTGGCAAATTTCGCTAAAGTTCTTCGGGCGTCATCCACACAAACTTTCGCAACGGATCCGGGCACTTCCACACTTGAATCTTCAGTAACGATTGTTTTGGCTCCACGGTCCAAGGCTTCCTGAATATGCTTGGTTCCATCCGTTCTCATACCAGGCAGGGCAAAAAAGGCACTCCCCGGCGTCACCCTGCGGCTATCTGAAATTAGTTCGGTAACTGGTTGTCGATTATGAACAGAACAGTTTGGTAACCGTTCCCCATTTAATTCAAACAAGGTCTGTTCCGCCTTCATTCTGGATTTTACTGAATCCAAACTTTCTATTTTTTTTCCACCATTCATAACAAAACAATCACAAGGCTCTTTCCTTGAATTCAGTCCTGGAAGCAACCATCTGGTTTTTACTTTCAGGCTTCAGCCCCCAATAACTAATAATTCCTTTCCCTACCCTTTGGAAAGCAGGGGCTGCCACCACTCCACCATAGCCCAACAGACCTTTTTTCATTTTCGGTTCATCAACGACTACCGTAATTACCACTTTGGGGTCACTTGCTGGAAAATATCCAACAAAGGATGCCACATGATGACGATTCGAATATTTACCATCAATTAATTTTTGAGTCGTACCTGTTTTCCCGGCAACCGAAAATCCTTCAATCTCAGCCCTCCTCGCTGTTCCTTCTTTGGTCACCACACTCTTCAGCATAGTACTCAATTCCCTGGCTACTCTCGTCGAAATAACCTTGCGGACCGGCTTAGGATCAAAAGGAACAATAGTCTTACCCGCTTGATCAAAAACACGGCTAATAAACTGAGGTTTCATTAGGACACCATCATTCGCAACACAGGCCATGGATGCGTGTATTTGCATTGGCGTCACACTTACGGCATGCCCGATAGGCAAACGCGTAATAGTTAACCCATCCCACCTGGAAGGTGGATGTAAGGTGCCTTTTCTCTCACCCCCTATTCCAAAATCAGTCTTCTGCCCAAACCCAAAAGCCTGACAATATTCATAAAGTCTTTGACTACCCAATAGAATTCCCAGCCTTGCTGCCCCACGGTTACTTGATTTTTGGACCACCTTACTTACCGAAATTTTCCCCAATGGATGATGATCGCTTGGCAATCTTAGATTCCGATTACCACGTCGCATAGTCGACTTGGAACAATCAATAATATCTGTTGGGGTAATAAGTCCTTCATTCATTGCTCCCCCTACTGCAACGATCTTAAATGTGGAACCTGGTTCATAAAGATCTGAGAGTGCACGGTTTCTTTGATGAGCCAATTCTCCCTGATTAAATAAATTTGGGTTGAAATCAGGTGCATTGGCTAATGCGAGAATATAACCGGACTTCGGATCACTTACTATGATGCTAGCACTCAAAGGATCGAACTCCTCAACCATGGAAGATAATTCTTCCTCCACGATATCCTGAATTCTCCGATCAATACTCAACTCCACATTCAAACCATCGTTTGCCTTAACCTCCAATGATCGGTGCTGAGGCATTTCTTTTCTACGACCGTCTTTTTCACTTTCTCTCCATCCATCCTGCCCTTTAAGGTAATAGTCAGCAAATCGCTCAACACCCATTGCCGCCACATCTTCTTTGTTAACAAAACCAAGAACATGAGATGCTAGATTTCGGTTTGGATACAGCCTGGAATGCTTGAAGTTCCCATAAACTCCCTTAATTCTAAGTTCCTGT
Organism: Opitutales bacterium; assembly: GCA_049598825.1. Lineage (GTDB taxonomy): Bacteria > Verrucomicrobiota > Verrucomicrobiia > Opitutales > Seribacteraceae > Seribacter. The sequence continues at coordinate 19,598 of JBMYOA010000004.1, forward strand.
ATCTTTCGGTATGTACCCTCATCTACTTCCTCTTTTAATTTCACCCATCTAACATCCCTTGAAACTTTAGGGTCAGACAATGATGGACGGGTTTTCTTATTAACCGCCTTTAAAATTTCTTCCTCAGGAATACCAAGGTATGTGGAAAGTGTTTTCCATTTAAGTTCATCATCATCCACAACTGAATGTGGATCAACGCCAACCTCTACCACAGATCTAGTGGTCGCAAGCAAGTTACCCTTTGCGTCCACTATGTCGCCTCGTCGTGCCTTTATTGTGGAAAAATTTTTCCTCGCAACCTCCGCTACTGTTGAGAATCTATCTGCTTCAATAACCTGAAGCCAAATAAGTCTTCCCCCTAGAGAACAGAAGGCAAAACAGACAGAAAAGAAAACGAGATAATAGCGAAATTTAGAGACAAAAAGACTCCTCATCTCATCCTATCGGAAAACTTTCCCCGATCCCCATTATTTACCGCCACCACATCAGTCCTTCTATACCCACCCAAGCGCTTAATCATGTCCGTTTCTGATACATGATAAGTTTGCCTGGGTCCCGGCATCGCAAGTCTCCCCTCGACCATCGATGCTAAAGTTGAGGGCCTCAATGCCCAAGATCTCTGCCCTCGAAGTTCCTGTACTTCTCGCGACAAAACTTCACGCTCATCCTCCAAAACACCACATTTCGCCGCCACATCCGAAATATCCATCCTCAGCCAGACTATTCCGATAGCACATGCACCACCAAAAATGGTCATGAGTACTACGAGAGTGATTGCAGTCTTACTCATTCTACATCTCTGGATGACGAAGCTTACGCAAAACTCTCAACCTAGCGGATCGACTTCTCGGATTCGACATAACTTCCTCTTTTGTGGGAAAAATTGCTTTGGACTGGACCATCTCAGCATAAGCGGTCCTTTCAGCGACAAAACTGTGATCCCCCCGATGCTGAGGTCGGCCGGACATCTTTCGCATAAATCTTTTTACAATACGATCCTCCAGCGAATGAAAAGAAATAATCGCCAGAACGCCTCCGGGCTTTAAAGCCCTGAAAACCTTAGGTAAAGTCATAGCCAAAGCTTCAAGCTCACCATTAATCGCAATTCTTATACCCTGAAATGTTTTAGTCGCTGGATGAATACGCTGCTTGGCGTGCTTTCCCCCTACCGCCCTGGTCACTAGATCAGCGGCACTCAAAGTCCTTTGCAACTGGCCGGTTCCCCGTGCCTCAATAATGGCATTTACCACCCTAGACCAACGCCTTTCCTCACCATATTCACGAATCGCACGAACAAGACTCTCACGGGAAGCAGTTTCAAGAAACTCTGCAGCACTTAATCCCTCCCTGGGATTGAGACGCATATCAATCGGAGCATCCAGTCGGAAGGAAAAACCTTTCCTCGCTTCCATTAACTGAAAAGAGGAAATACCTAAATCCATCAATACTCCATCGAACTCTTCCGCCCCCGCATACTGATCGACAGTTTGGAATGCAGAATCGACAAACTTAAATCTCTCTCCGTAAGACTCACTGAGGCTTTCAGCCCGAGCCTTGGCATCTGGATCACAATCCATCGCCAAAAGGCGTGAGCCTGCATTGGCTTCCAATATTTTCCCACTATGCCCGCCGCCACCGAAAGTAAGATCGGCAAAAAAGCCTCCCGCATATGGGTTCAAATGCCCCATACACTCATCCAACAAAACCGGAATATGACTCACCGCTGACGGAGAGCAAACGAATTCAACCGCTCCACAATACATTAATTTCCCCCAATTTCCACCTGTTACCCGCGCCGTATAATCCGAGAGAGAGGGGGGCTCCGTAGTCAGGACGAAATCCCCTTAGACGAGCAGCGTCCCTAATCACCACTCTATCCACCCTACACCACATCATAGCCCCAACTCCCTCATCGCATCAAAAATATTTCTTTCCTGCGGAGCATCATCCTCCGCTTCCCGCCGATCTTCCGACCAAATTGCAAATGAAGAAAACTTACCCACCAAGACAGCTTTCCCCTTTATCCCGGCATGCTCCAGAAGCTTGTCGCTGAGATTGATCCTCCCCTGCTTGTCGCAACCGAAAGAATCCGCCTTTGAAAAAAGCTCCATCAAAAGCGACTGAGCCTGCGGATCGCTCAAACTTGCCTCCGACACCTTCTCCTCCAGTCGCTCGATCATTTTGGGAGGATAGACGGTAATATAACCACTGGGATTCGGTAGGGCTAAATAAGTATTCTCCCCTCCCTGAATTCTCCATTTCGAAGGAATAGTCACCCGACCCTTCGAGTCCAGGGCATGAGTAAACTCTCCTACAAAAAAAGTTGTTCCGTTTGCGGCCATTCAATTGAACCATCTATCCTTTTAATACCATTTCAACCCATTCTCTGCCACTTTAACCCACAATGGTCAAGTTTTTTTTATTTTTTTTCCACTTTACCCCATTTTCGGGTAATTGAGAGATTGCCCCAAAACCTTCTTTACGCTTGGTTTTGACTAGATGTCCCAAAAGATAAAAAAAATCCGTGCCGACGAACTTCTCGTACTAAATAAACTTTGCGACAGCCGAACTCAGGCAAAGACTCTGATTCTTGCAGGCCAGGTAAGAATGGGTACGGAACGCATAGAAAAATCGAGTCGACTGCTTCCTGAAAATACGGAACTACAACTCATCGAACAACTTAAGTATGTTGGACGCGGAGGTCTCAAAATGGAAAATTTCCTAACCGACTCAGGTTACAAGGTAGCGGGATTACACATTCTCGATTTGGGAGCCTCAACCGGAGGCTTCACCGACTGCCTGCTTCAGCAAGGTGCCTCGGAGGCTACTTGCGTGGATGTTGGTCACGGACAATTACATTATCGATTACGCACGGATGAGCGGGTTCACAACTTTGAAAAAACAAATTTACGGAATATTACTCCTCAAGACATCCCGGGCAGCCCATTCCCCTTCATTGTTATGGACTTATCCTTTATTTCCCTTCGTAAAGTTTTACCTGCGGCCTGGTCTTTTTTGGCACCTCAGGGAAAAATCATCTCCTTAGTAAAACCCCAGTTTGAATGCAAAAAGGAGGAGGCAGATTCAGGCAAAGGGATCATTCGCGACCCTGAAATCCACAAACGGGTGCTAGACGAAATCAAGCAGTTTGCAAAAACAAACCTATCCGGGTCGTCTCTTTTAGCAGAAAAGAGTGCCCGCCCTCAGGGAACTGATGGTAATCAGGAGTTTTTTCTTTGTTGGGAGAAAAAGCCTACTGCTTAAAACCTTTGGTTATTAAATCTTGAACTAAATCTCCGCGAGTTCCTTCAGCTCTGGCAAATTCCAAGTCTAAAACCCTATTTGCAATTTGCTCATCACTCTGTTCTTTGGCCCGAAGAGTGTAAACTCCGAGCAACCGGGCAAAAACGACTTCAGAATCCGACCGTTCCAACTCTTCCCAGGGTCCTTGATATTGCAGAGTTGGGCAAGCATCCACCAAACGGGTGGCCAATGATCGCTCACGATTAAGGTCCGCCTGCTGTTCACGCAAGTCTTCGATTTCCTGATCTAGAATTACTTTTCTTGCAAGTTGCTCGACGGTTGCATTCTCATCCCGCTCTGCATCGCTTATCTCAGTTCGTTCATTTTGTAATTGAGTCAATTCCCGACTCAGTTGACTACTTTGCTTGTCATAATCAGCCCGAACCGCGGAAGAACTTTTACGGGTAATTTCGACTTTCAAACCAATTTCACTTGTTGACGCATTACCCTCGGACAACTTGGTGAATTCTTCGTCAGCTCGATCAAGGAAAGCTTTACTCCTCAAACTGTCTGCGTACCCGTTGTACAAATCCCTGAAACTGGCCCGATCATATTCACCCGGCCCTGCCTCTGTTTTTCTATCCAGGACAAATACCACATACCCATCGCGAGCTTTGCGAACGGAGCGCGTAAAAAAAGCTCGCTCGCTTAACCCGGCAACCTCCTCGAGAGGCTGTCGATTTGAGCGCCTCTCACTCTCTCTTCTTTCGAGCCCGAGGATAGCACCCTGCATTGAGATATCTTGAGCTGAAAATGAAATCGAGCGAGGCTGTGCTTTTCGTTGCGCTATCAGTTCAGCAAGCTCCGCTGACCGGCGTTTTTCTTCGTAAGTACTATATTTAATTCTTAATTTATCCTGCAGAGAATTAATCTCGTCCAAAAACTCCAAAGCCGCATCTCGAGCTGCTGTTTCTGCGTATCTTTCAGCATCCAGGCGATCACCTTCAATAATACTCTGACGCACCTGCTCACGAACCTGCTCAAAAGTAACCTCTGGTACAGCCGATTGATTGAGGTCTTTTTCGAGCCCAGCCAACAGATCGAGCTCAAGAGAATCACTGGCCGTCGAATTGGAATCAGATTGATTCGCATCTTTTGGACCTACAGGACCTTTTTCTCCCTTCTTACCTTCCGATCCGTTTTGATCAACTACAGGGGGAGGTGCCGGCGGAACAAATTGTCCCTTATTCCGCTCGAAATAAGACAGCATTCTCGCTTCGTCCGGAGCAGGTGGAACCTGTAAGTAATCTTTACTCGCAAAAGTGAGTGCGGTAGCAAAGGTCCTCGATGGTTCTTCAAAAACCGCATCCAGCTTATTTTCTTCATGATATGCGACCAAAACTTCATCGAGAGTTCCAGAAATACTTACAGCATCACTCTCTGAGGAAAAGGAAGGCTTGGCGGTGGGTAATTTCTCACGCACAGGAAGCAAAGAAAGGGTCTTATCCTCCAAGCTAGAAACAAAACCGAAGTTTTCTTCGTCAATTGCTTTTTGCAGGGTCTCTATGGTCTGAACTATGGCTGAAGCGATCGGAACGTAGCGGACCGAACCATTCTTATCTTTTGATCCAGAAGAAAACTCGAACTTAACATCGCGATTACCGTAAGAAACCGACAATGAATCGCCGACTTTAATTTTATCCGAAAAAGTAAGCTCAGCGATCACCGGATCGCTTAGATTGAGATCCTCTACATCAAGTGAAATGACTTCCGCATCCCATGCAAATTGCTCACCATGTAAATCAAGTTCAGCTTCTTTATTTAAGGCTACTCCCCCTTGATTGTAGGTTTGATCGACCTGCATGGCACGAAACAGCGAGTAAAGAATCGTTTCTGTATCCCTCGCAGTAAATCCATGCCTCTGACCGACAAACTGCATCGCCCGGGTACGGTTTGCTTCTTCCGACAACCCGGGATCAAGACTCCTCAGGAAGTCATCAAATCGCAGGTTAATTTTCGGATGGTTAATTGAAAGTGGCAGGAAACCCCATTTGTCAGCCTGCCCATCGAGTGTGATCTTAGATTGAGCTGAAGATTCAGAAAATTCAAAATCGTAAAGTCCAGACCTGGCAATTTCTTTGACCTTTAAAGATTTGGGCAAATTGGGCCATTGTTGCATAAAACCAAAAAGTCTTTGCAGGGCATTTCGATCGATATCTTCCTGATTCGCCTGAAAGGCAGCCTGGATCTGACTTTGTAAATTCTCAAGGAACTGGCGGTCGGCCTTTTCCATCGCTTCATCGGATGGGCTGATAATGGCTCCGAAATCAGAAGCAACACGGTTGCTTAAAGTGACGAGTCGGCGCTGATCGGGATCGTTTAGATCCACCCCATATAATTCTTTTTTCTCGCGCGTTGGATCTGGTAGCAGATCAAACACCGAAGAACCTTGGGAAAGGTACAGTACGAATGAAACAACAATCACAACCAAAAGTATTGGAAATAAAAACTTACTTTGCTTGGAAATGAAATTCTGCAGGGCAGTAATCATAGATGGCTTGGGTTAAAAAAACATTTTATCATGAAGCATCAGAAAATAACGTCAAACCTTTGAAAACACTTTCAATCTCTATTTATGAGATTATTTGGCTCTTAATTTAGGCTTTTCCTCGAAAGTCAGGGAGCTCATCCAGCTTTGCCTCTTGGCTCCGTCTTGCTTGCGAAAAGGACGCATTACGACCATTTTTTCCAGCAGTAACATATCTCCCTTTTGCTCGTCCCATTGCAGGAAATACTTGTAAGTTTCTAAATCTTGGTCCCGACCAGCAGCATTCTTATCGGCTGGCAATTTGGCGGTGACCACGATTGACGACCCTGCCCACATCCATTCGCCCAGCATTTCTAGATCTGTGGCACCCCCCGATACCACAACTGCATTATTACTATCAAAGGCAAGATTTATGGGATAGGATGCTTTTCGGGAAAGCCCCTCATTACGCATCAATAAAACAGGGGATCCGTCATCATTACTAAGACCCGCCTTGGTTTGAAAAGCAAACCGGATTCCCCTTTTAATCAAGTAATACTCCGAGGGCTCCCGGTCATCATCAAAATATATCTTTCTTTCTCCATCTCCGACATCCCATTTTCCTTCTCTGGATACCGTTTTTACCTTTGGATGCTCAAATGTCATGGTGGCAAGCATCCCATCTGGAGTTTGACGTAAGGTAAGTCGAATTCTCCCCTCCTCCCCGTTTGACATGATCGAACCGTCAAAGACCTCATGAATCCAATCTTTGATTTCACCGGAAAATTGCCCACCAGGATCAATCCTCCCACAGGAAACCATTCCCAAAAAGAGGAAACCTGTACATATTCGAAAAAAGACCAACATCTTCCTTATCCGTAGATTCGAAATTTCATCTTTAGCAACATCAAAAAGACTCAGGCCCCGCCAAAAGTATTTTATTCAGGTTCCGAAAATACATCGAACAGGATAGCAGAAAGCCAAACCCAAGAAATAATTCCCAACTGATTCCACTCGATCCGGTCCTTGCAAAAACCAGTTCAGCCTCCTTTACATCGGATGCCTTGTCGATAAACCTTCTCTCCGGATATAACCTGGGAGCACGATCGCCCTCTTTGCCCGGTTTATATGTAGTGTCTCCGTCTGTTCTTTTTCGTAGAAGCAATGCATCCCTTGAGCGGTCATAGACCAAATAATCACTCCAAATGAAATAGTCATCCGCAGAAGTTGCTCCTTTACCGATAAATTGCCAAAGCTTTTTCGACTCCCCGTTATCCTCTGGTTTTTTGAATTTTCTAAAATCTAGTTTAAACATACCATTCTCTTTCCCCCAAGTCCCTACCACATCCTGGCCTCCATCCCCCTCATCATCGTAGGCACCTGGAAGTATTCCCCATGCTTGCCCGGACCACAGTCCCGCAGCCAATTGATAACTATCAAGCACCCCTTCCAATGAATATTCAGTCCAGGGTGCCGGAGAGAAGAACAAATAGACGGACTTGATCAAATAAATTAGCAAAAATAGCCCCCCCACCAGACCAGTCATATTTCGCTTAAATCGTAAATTACTGGTTTTTTCTTCGAAAAGCCATTCCTGCTCTCTTCTTTTTCTGATTCTCTCGGTTTCTTCATCCGAAATCTCATTACCATCTTCCAGCCTTACTCCATACTGTGAAATATCTCCCACACCGGGAAGTGCATCCATTGAATGAGCTACACTTTCAAATGGTTGTTCTCCAGTAGCCTGGGAACACCAAGCCTGCCAATCACTTCGGTCCTCCTCCCCTCCCATCTTTGACAAAATTTCAGCCGCGATCTTGCCAAGGGCATGTAAATCCCAACTTTCTTCGGCACTCCCGCCCCACCCCTGCTTGTGTGGTCTGAATTCGGAACTGCGATTCTGTGATGCCTGTGCCTCCAGGGTGGTGGTCATCGACTCGACCTCTCCCTCCTCTTGCTTAGCCTGGGAGATCATTGTAACCAAACGGTACAACCCAAATTCAGTGATCCATGCCTCCAACTTTTTACCATTCTCTCGGGTAAGCAATATATTGCTTGGCTTTAAGTTCCCATGGGTAAAACCGTTCCCATGGGCCTGATAAAGCGCTCGATGCAGGGTAATCATCAGGTGCAATAAATCGCTTTGTTTCCACGGTGCTGGATCGAACTTCAAGTCATCTTCAAGAGAATAGATTTGTTCGCTTTTGATCTCCTCAATATCGGGGTTATCGGCGTTTTCCCCAATTACTTCGAGCTCCACCACTTTTCCTGGATGCCAATCATAAGCAAGCCAGTGCTTCCATTTCATTACCCCAAACTTTCGCAAAGGCCAAATACCCGGACCCTCTACTTGCTCAAGTGCTTGGCACTCTTGCGTAAACAATTCCTCAAAGCCCCTCTTTTCAGAAATTTCGCGAGGCAAAAGCTTTACATAAAAAAGCTCTCTTTTCTTTTCTCCCTCTGTTCTCTCTCCTTTATAACTTTGTCCGGTTGCACCCTCTTTTACCCAAGAATCTACTCGGTGTGGTCCAATTCGGGTTCCTGGAGAAAGCATAACCGATCAAAATTTCATGATTTTCTCATCCCCATTTCAGTTTGTGCCGCAGCAAACGGAAATGAGAATGATCCATCCCTTCGAGCAGAGGAAAAGTCGTTGCAGACACGGATACTTCTACGGGAAAAACCGGCGGACTGGGAAACGCCTCCTGACCATCCGATGAAACCAGGGGTGGATTCAGGTTATCTAAACAATTGATTTTCAAGGATATTCCGGATGGAAAAACCACCGGTCTGCTGGTTAAAGTATGGGCTGAAATCGGAGTCATCAGTACAACCTGGGCATCCGGATGGGCAATCGGACCACCGGCCGCCAAATTGTAGGCAGTGGATCCGGTAGGAGTGGAAAAAACAATTCCATCGCAAGCGTAGTCTGCCACAGGTTCTTCACCCACGGAAACTGAAAACCGGGCAAGTCTTCCATTGGATCCACTTTTCACCACTAAATCGTTCAGGGCTATCCTTGATGTTCCCTCACTATCCTGAAAAGAAAGCATACTCCTTCTGCGAATTTTATATTCACCACGGAAAAGAGGAGGTATTTGCTCTTTCATTTCCTCTGGGGAAAGAGTTGCCAAAAATCCTAGTTGTCCATGCCTGATTCCCGCGACGGGCACATCATTGGATACCGCTTCCTCCATTAAATTAAGTAGGGTTCCATCTCCTCCAATTACAAAACAGGCGTCCATCCCTCGCAAAAGTCCGGAGGGTGCCGGAAATTCAGTTGAAAGCGTAGCCTCCACTCCATGGTCGGCTGCCATATCTTTTAGCTGTGCCCCCACTTGAGTTGCCCCTGCCTTGGTGGCATTGGATACGATCGCTATACGCTTAAAAGGTTTCATAAAGGTAGGATTATTCATCTTAGGTTCAATCTGCCCTTGGGGTCAAGAATGCCTTATCCAATTCAAATGACCGGGGTCATCGAGCTCAAAAGACTGATCCATCACAATCCTGGCAGATTCGCCAAGATGTTTACGAAACCATTTTCTTTGTTTTGATACGAGTCTTCGAGTCGAATAATTAATCGCTTCAAGTAATTGCTCTTCGGGTAAATCCCCTTTCAAGTGGGCAATACATTCACGGTACCCCACTGCATTCGAAGCCGGAGCATTGCCTTCGATTCCCGCATCCATTAATTCTGCCGTTTCCCGGAGAAGACCACCTTCCAGCATTTTCTGGGAGCGATCAGAAATTCGTATCTCGAGGTCATCATTCTCCCGATCCAGCCAAAGCACTTGTTTCTCAAACTCAGGAAATGGATTCGGTTTTTTTTCAAACTCATCCTTCAATTCCAAAATGCTTTTTCCGCTGGCAAGACAACGCTCCAATCCGCGCATCACTCTTCTCGGATTAAGCGTATCCATTTCTCCCAGTCCATCAGGGTTTAGTTTTTTTAACTCGAAAAGAATACCATCCAAATCCTTTCGTGAGTAAAGTTCCTCCACCTGCCCTCTTATTTCTGCAGAAACTTCAATATCATCCACCACCGGGGATAAAAAGGACTGCAAATAAAACCCACTACCTCCGACCACCACGATTGGTTTTTTCTTCGCCTTCATTTCCTCGACAGTTTTTTGGACGTAAACTTGATAATCTGCCACCGAGAAAATTTCATTCACCTCAACCAAATCAATCCCATAATGGGGAACCTCCTGGCGCTCCGGGATACTCGGTTTTGCTGATCCGATATCCATGCCCCGATAAACTGCAACAGAATCACAGGAAAGAATCTCAGCCCCTATTTGTTGAGCCCACTTCATAGAAATACTTGATTTCCCGGCCGCGGTCACACCAGCCAGCAAATAAATTACTGCCGGAATATCGGACATAAAGAAAAAGGCGTAGGAATTATTTTACGCTCAGCCCCTCTGCCAGTTCCGCGGCTTTTTCCCCAATTTGCTTAACAGCCAAATGAGGATCGGTAAGATTTCTCGAAATACAATTAACCAGGGCACTTCCTACAACCACGCCGTCGGATGCTTTCGCCACTTCCTTGACCTGGTCGGCATTGGAAATGCCAAATCCCACCACAACCGGCAAATCGGTGTGTTCCCGAATCGCTTCCACCCGCTCAACCAAATCTCCTGCCAAATCGTCCCGCTCCCCCGTAACTCCTTCCCTGGAAACATAATAAATGAAACCCGAAGCAGCCTTTGTTATCACCGGAATACGCGATTTGGGTGTGGTCGGGGCTACGATAAAAATATTTCTCATCGCAAGCTCCTGCGAAGCCTCCAATAATTCCTCGGCCTCTTCCGGTGGCAAGTCCAGGGTTAATAAACCATCCACGCCCACCGCTTTCGCCCGCTCGACATAATCTTTAACACCCTGCGAAAAAACCAAGTTATAATAGGTGTAAAAAACAATAGGGGCATCCGAGAATTTTCGGATCTCTTCCACCAGCCTGAAAACATCGTCCTGCGTACAACCCGCCTCCAAAGCACGTTGGGCAGCCAACTGATTAGTCAACCCATCTGCAAGAGGATCGGAAAACGGCACCCCCAGCTCCAGTAGATCCACCCCACTCTCCAAAAGATTACGGCATACACGAAGCGAAGTTTCGAAATCTGGATCACAGGCACAAACATACCCAACGAAAGCGGCACGGCCGTTTTCCTTGCAGGATGAGAAAAGTTTCGCGATTCGGTCAGTATTCTCCATAATCAAAAGATTGTGAATCTTCTCTCATCCAGCCCCTATTTGGCAACGGAAAAGCAATCCATTCTCTGGTTTATTCAATGATCTGGCTTTACCGCTTACTTCTCCCTCTTCTGGGAATCCTGGCACTGCCATATTACGCCTATCGGATGATTCGCCGTGGTGGCTACGCCAGTAAATTTTCATACCGGGTAGGAAGTTGGCCCTCTCTGCCGCCCAAAAAAGAGGGAACCACGCGTCTGTGGATTCAGGCTGTCAGCGTTGGAGAATTATCTTCTCTAGCCAAGCTTCTCGATGCACTTTTATCCGACCCTGCCATTGAAATTGTGTTGAGTGGCACGACCAGTACGGGTTTAAAAATGGCCGATCAAAAGTATGGATCCCGCTTGCTTGCTCACGGTCCCTTCCCTCTCGATTGGCTTCCTTTTTCCCGGAAAGTCTGGAAAAAAGTACAGCCTGACCTTGTCGTTCTTGTGGACAGTGAGCTCTGGCCCGAACATTTCCATCAGGCCAAAAAGCGAAAAGTCCCGATCATTATCATCAACGCCCGTTTATCCGACAGGACTTTCGCCCGCCTATCTTCTCCGGTTCTCAAATGGACACATCCCCTGATTTTCCCTCCGAATCTTTCGGTGATTGCTGCTTCAGAAAGACAGCATTCCCGCTGGACCCAGTTAAATTTCCCTTCTGACCGGGTGCAAACCTCTGGAAATCTCAAAATTGACGCGGTGGACCGCTCCCTGATTAGTCCACAAACCAGAACTGATATTCGTGAAGAACTTGGTTTTTCCGAAGAAAACCTGGTGGTGGCTGGTATCTCTACCTGGCCGGGCGAGGAAAAAATGCTTATTGATTTAGTTCAGTCGCTTCGTCTCGAGAAAATCAGCATAAAACTACTGATCATTCCTCGACATGCCGAACGCAGGCAAGAAATCCAGAAAGTCCTGCAAACATCAGGGGTCCCCCATCACTTACGCACGGATCAAAAACAAGGATCGGGCGACTCTATTGCGTACCTAGCAGACACCACCGGCGAAGTAATGACACTTTTACAGGCTGCAGACTTCGCCTTTATGGGAAAATCGCTCCCTCCTCATCACGGCGGCCAAAACCCCATCGAACCGGTCGCCCTTGGCTTACCTCTGGTGATGGGTCCAAATCATCAAAATTTTCGTGAAACCTGCTCCGATCTTCTTGCCAACGAGGCTCTTTTAGTTGGAGAAAATGCGACGGAAACCCACTCCTTTCTGCTCAAACTTGCCCGCCAACCCGATCTGAGAGATTCCATGCAAAACAATTGCAAAGAGTGGATGCAAAAACAAGGAACCCCCAGTGAATTCACTCTTACATATTTAAAAAAGGTAATCAGCAAGCTGACCCACTCCTAAGGTAAACCATCACCAGACAGTTTCCATTATTGACCCATAGGGTATAAAATCCTATTCCTATTGAGACTGAGTCTCAATAAACCTTTATCCGATGAAAATATTTAAACCTAGCCCTCTATTCTTAAAGCAATCGTTTCTCTGCCTGGCCGCCTCGTTTTTGATCACTTCCTGTGGATCTGATATTGAAACACAAATCCAGGAGGAAACCACACCTGGGGAGTTGAGTCTGCAAAAGCTAATCATCGCCCTCAAGGCGAACAAGAATCCCGAAAAAATGCTCGCAGAAAAGCGCGACCTCGAAAATTACCTCGCCGAGAAGCTGAGCAGGGAGGTGGAAGTCATTATCCCAACCGACTCCGCCACCGTGGTGGAATCCTTCCGTAACGGCACCCTCGACTTGGGCTACCTCAGCTCCACCGATGCCTCTCGCAATCTTGATCAAAAAACTGCCTCCATCCTTTTGGTTCATCTCAAAAATGGAAAACCACATTACAACAGCATCTGGCTCACTCGTAAGGGTAAGCCCTATCAGTCGATTACCGACCTAAAAGGGAAACCTGTTGCTTTCGCCAGTCGTTCCAGTACATCCGGCTTCCTCATACCAACATGGGATCTCGCTCAAAAAGGACTGGTCGGCCCGGAAAATTCGCTTACCGATTATTTCTCCCAAACCATCTACGGAACGGGTTATGTATCTGCGGTTGAAAAAGTCCTCAGCGGAGAGGTCGAGGCAGCTGCCGTTAGTGACTATGTCTTTAAGGGAGATAATAAATATCTCTCAGATGAGCAGAAATCTAAACTGCAGATCGTTCAGGAACAGGGTCCTGTACCCGCTCATACTTTATGCATTCGAGGAAGTATTTCTGAAAACGACAAAAAATTCCTGCAAGAGGCATTGCTAGAAATGAATCAGGAAAACCCTGAACTTCGTGATCGTATCTTCAATGGCGAACTCGTCATCGTGGAACAGGATGCTCATTTACGTGTGACCCGGGAAGCCCTGGAAGTTCAGAAAACCCTGAGACCGTAATCCGTCACCTCGCTTTTTTTCATTACCCCATCCCAACGCTTTGGAATCGATGTCCACGCCTCTCCTTACCGCGCAGGAGCTTGGGCTCAGAATTGAAAATCGTACCCTACTCAAAGGTCTCACGCTTTCCCTCAACCCAGGCACCTTTGTCGCGGTCACTGGGCCGTCCGGATCCGGCA